>JAYYQC010000269.1:0-19621 GCA_036128675.1 Myxococcota bacterium
ACAGAAGCAAAGCGGTCACCATCAACGTTAAGACCATCGACCACGTCGCAGTTTTGATCTGAACCGTCAATTGAGAGGTCGTCGTGGGTTGGGTTGCACACGAGCACAACTTCTTTCGAGACTTGAGGCGGGGTGTACTTATGCGTCTCATTATTAACGACCTTTGTGCCACGGGCGTAAGACGCTTTAATGACAATAGCCTCTTCAACCAGGTGCTCCAATTCTCCAACAAACTCACGCCCATCAAGCTCAACCTCTTGCTCACCCAAGAAGGTGTTGTCGCTGAGTCGATGCATTTGAAAAGTCACTACCCCGGGGCAGAAATTCTTCATTTGCATTGAACCATTAAAGGCAGCCCACTCTCCGCACTGAGATGAAACCTTGAAGACCCCAGTTCTTGGACTCGGCGCCCAGGTTCTAAGCGTCATTTGGGTATCAACAAGATTGGTACCAAAAGCCTGGTAGGAAGACATCGCCTGCGCGCTATCAGCTTGAAGCGTGAGGGTTGAAGCCCCAGCCAAGAGGCCGAGACCAGAGAAAGCAATGGTTCGTAGTGTGTTTGTAAGTTTCATTGTGTACTCCTTGAGCCCACATGTAGCCAAATGCGTGCCAACTATTTTTCGCAATAATTTCAATCAACTACGACTTTCCGGTCTAAGCTCGACACCTCGACACTTCGTCGGGTCGTCACTTTCGACAGGTTGGACACTTTGTAGCCCCGCCCAACTCAAGCCCTTGCCTCTCTTGCTCTTGCTGCCTAGAACTCGGGCAAGGGAGAGACTATGAAAGCAATCGATTTACGCTCAGATACCGTGACCCAGCCAACCTCCGCGATGAAGGAAGCGATGCTCAGCGCACCACTTGGTGACGACGTCTTCGGCGATGACCCGAGTGTCCTCGCACTTGAAGAGAAGACCGCTTCCATGCTCGGCAAGGAGGCCGCCCTCTTTGTGCCGACCGGCACGATGGGCAATCAGATCTGTATCCGCGCGCATACCCAACCAGGCGACGAGATGATCTGCAGCGACAACGCGCACATCTATATCTACGAAGGCGGCGGCTTTGCTGCCCTTTCGGGCCTATCAGTCGCCTGCGTCAAAAATGAATCGGGCATCGTGAAGCCAAGCGACGTGAAGGCAGCGATCCGCGCTGAAGGAAGCCTCTCCCACTATCCCGAGACCAGCCTTATCTGCCTTGAGAATACCGCCAACCGCGGTGGCGGTACCTATTACAGCCTCGAAGCAATCCAAGAGATTGGCGTGATCGCCCGCGAGCGAAGCTTAGCTTACCACCTCGATGGTGCGCGCATGTTTAATGCAGTCGTTGCTTCGGGGATTTCGGCAAAAGAAATGGTCGCGCCCTTTGACAGTATCTCACTTTGCTTATCCAAAGCTCTTGGGTGTCCAGTTGGCAGCGTGATTGTCGGTAGCCGCGCATTTATCAATCGCTGCCACCGCTTCAGAAAGATGTTCGGAGGCGGCATGCGCCAGGCCGGCATTCTCGCCGCCGCGGGCTCCTACGCCCTAGACCACCACATTGGGCGCCTCGCCGATGACCATGCACGCGCCAAGAACCTCGCCGAGGCACTGAGCGCCGTTGACGGTTATGCAGTGAACCTGGAGAGCGTCAAATCCAATATGGTCTATGTCGACGTAACAAGAGAAGGCCGTAGCGCACCCGAGCTTGTAGATGCACTTGCGAATAACGGCATTATGATCACGGCGGTCAACAATGATACGATTCGCGCGGTCACGCACCTACAGATTGACGATGATGGAATTGAAGCCGCGCTAAACGGCTTTAAAGAGTTTGTCGCCTAGCTATCGAACTCGACGCGGATGGTCGTAATGAGGATTTTCAAGGCCTTCTTTACCACCTCGGTTTCTGGGTGCTTCACTATCACCCAGCCTTCGCCTTCGTAGCCTTGACGACGCCCCATCCCCACTTTCGGGATATTCGCTTCGACGACAACCGAGCCAACCCGCTGCTGCGCTTCGTCTAAGCCATGTATCGCTTTGACCTTACCAGCCCCAAGGCCACGTAAAAATGCGACGCCTACCGCGTATTGACGCTCAGGGATTTCGGTTCGCCCATTCACCATCACTTCAGCCCAGACCTGATGAAATGGCTTACCGGTCGAGTGGCCCATCAGGCTCATAATCTGAGCGCCGGGTGGTCTTGCCGCAACCTCAGAGATGGCAACCGTGCCATCGTCGCGTCGGAACCATTCCATGTGGGTAATACCGGTCTGCATTCCTAAAGTAGGAAGCGCCCGCTTATTGAGATCCCGGATATCGTGGAACTCTGGTGAATCAACTTCACGCGGCAAGAGCACACACCACTGGAGATATGGGTTTTCCAGCACCTCAAGCGGCGTTGGGAAATACCGAGTCGTCGAATACCACGCCAGGCGTCCATCAATTGAGATACCCTCAAATGAGAACTCGCGCCCCTGAACAAACTCTTCGAGGAGTGCTGGGTCCACGGGGCGTGGGTTGAATACCGAGATGTATTGATTGAACATCTCTTCGGTCTCGAGGCGAAACGTAGATTTTGCTCCAGCTCCCGCAGGTGGCTTGAGAATCAAAGGTAAACCCACCTGATTCTTAAAGGCGATGGCTTCTTCCTTTGAACGTGCAAGGCAGTGCTTTGCGCATGGAAAGCCGTTGTTGCGCAAAACCGTCTTCATCTGGGCTTTATCGCGGAAGTTACGGGTAGCCACGTAGCCCATCCCCGGGATTTTGAAGTAGTCCCGAACCTTGGCTACCGCTTCCTGGAGCTCTTCCATGAAATTGATAAGACGATGTGGAAAGCCATGGGTATTGGCCAACGCTTTGACCGCCACCGCGAGCTGGCCCGCATCGGTCGTATTGCTGACCTTATAATGCCCCACCAATCTTTGACGGTAACCCCGCGGGATATCTTCGAGACGCTGGTGGCAAACCAACGAGACCTTCACGCCTTCCAGCGCCATGACTGGGTCGAGAAATTTCGATGCTGAGCCAAACAAATACGGTGTAATAAAGATGACGTGTCTCATCTTAGGTCTCCTACGCGTCCCCGAGGTAGATGCCTTCTGGGAGCTCAGGTTTCTTTGAAAGTCGGTCAGTCTCGGTTTTCGCCCAGAACTGAATCAAACCAAAGAAGTGGTTCGTAAACATATCGATCTCATGCTTTGGAAAGAGCTGCGCAACCTTCGAGCGAATGATCTCCTTGGCCTTCGGCTTCTGGAAAAACTCCAAGACCACTTCATCAAGGTGGCTCAGATGGGTCTGACAGAAATCAACGAACTCGTTGATATTGAAACGTTCACGTCCGATATTGCCGTAGCGTCGCAATGCTTCTCGCTCATCGAGACCTTCTGCCTTAATAGCCTCGTACGGCTCCCAATCTAAGGTTTTACGCATTTTTCGCTCTGTAACTGCACAGAAAAGTGACCAGCGAATCAAGCCCTTTACAAGCCACGGGAAATGATAATGCAGCGACGTAACCTGTGAATCAGGACAGGCATTCGCAAAATCAATCGGATGAAACCGACCGCCTGACCGAAGGGCTTCACACGAGTTGAAGTCCCAGCCGAAATACGAGTTGATGGTCAAGGTCATGTCGGTCATTAGTGACCACTCAGACTCATCCACGTAGTTGAAGTCTACGCAGTAGCGCTTGTGTAGTGGCGCTTCAGGGTCGTACTTAATCACGTTGACCTGCGGTCCAATTCCGACTGCCCGAACGAAGAGGTCATAATCGGGCACAGCCTTTTGAAGGTGCATCATCGAGCTACCACTGGCGGCATAACCCTCGTTGAGTCGCTTAGGACCGGTAATATGCGAGACACCTCGCCAGCCACCACCATCGTAAGGCTTCATGAAGAATGGGTAACCCACCTGCTCACCGATCTCATAGAGGTCCCACTGCGACGCGTACGAGCGAAGGGTATGCTCAAGATCAGCCCACTCATCCGGGTTACGCTTTGGTAAGAGCCAGGTATCCGGCACCGGTAAACCCAGAGACATCATCGCGGCATAAGTAGTGTGCTTCTCCATCGACTGAATCGACCAAGGATTGTTAAGCACATAGAGGTCATCCATCACGATGGCCTTCTTGACCCACTCACGACTCAAATGAAACCAGTGCGTCAATCGGTCGAGAACAACCGAGTACGAGCACGACTGCTGCAGGTTGAAGGGCTCCATGGTCACCCGCTCGGTTGCACATGTGACCACCGAGTCTCCCAAGTCGAACTCGAGCTTCATCTCTTTGAGGATCTCTTCGTAACACGCAGGCCAGCAGAGGTCGCCACCGAGCGACAAGCCAATCTTATGCCGAATTTCCTTTTTTGATACTTCAGGATCTTTAGACATCCTTCACCTCACTCATAAAACATCCATAGTGGACCAGGGAACAAATACGAGAGTCCTTCTCTGAGCTGGTCACGCCAGTTTACCCAGTTATGACCATCGCGGGACTCGCTGTATCGGATCTGCATATTGAGCCCTTGTAAAAAGGGCAACATCGAACGGTTCTCGTAGATAAGCGTCTCATACATGCCACAGCTTAAAAATGCACGCTCCGCTGGCTTACCGGGATCAGCCCGAAACTGATTCATAAACTCGACGACCGGATCGAAGGCAGCACCACGGGAGTGCGTTCCGATATCGGTAAACGCAAAAGAGCCAGACTGCAGAAGTAAGTTGCCAAAAACATCCGGATAGCGCCAAGCGGTTGAAAGGGTAGCGACGCCGCCGAAGCTTGCGCCCATCAGTCCGAGCTTCATCTTGTCTTGGTAGACCGGAAAATGTGACTTCAAAAATGGCAGAAGCTCTTCAACGATATGCGCTTGGTGCCTGGAGTCATCCGGGTACTCATCGAGCCGGTTACCTGGATGCGAGAACGCGACAATCAGAGGTGCGACCTCGTTGCGCTCCATGAGATTATCGAGTGCCGTCTTCATACTGGCAAAGCGCAGGTAGTCGCGACCGTCATGACAGATCAAGAGTGGATAGCGACGATGCTCCCGGTAACGCGATGGCAGATAGACCGAAAAATGGCGCATATCACCAAAAGCTTTGCTAGAAATTTGATAGTCCGTCAGGGTCCCACGTCGAACGTCTGGCTGCTCTTGAGTCCATTTGGGAGACTCGTAACCCTCACCATGACACACGGAATTCGCTCCGAATGGGTCAAATGCGAGCCGAGGGTTTAAAGGGTCTTGAATCCAGCGTCCCTTTTCACCGTGAACTATCTCAAATTTGTACTCAACCCGCGACTCAGGTGGGATCTCTACAGTAAGGATCCATTGGTCGGTGTTCGGGATACGGACCAGAGGCTGCGATGTGGGTAAACCAAAGATAAAGTGGCGTAGGCGTACCTCATCTGCATCACCTCTAAAGTAAAAGGTTACCCATTTATCATCCGCCCAAGGCGGTGGCGATTTCTCAATCAGCTCATTGAGGGTATGGTCATCGATGACTTCGTAACGTCTTAGACGGCGTACAATCTCTTTCATGATTGACCTCCTGCCTCAGACAGTGAGCCATCTGCGTGAATTAAGCGGGTGGTACCGCTTAAGTTCCAGCCACCTTCGATTGCATCCATGCGACTCTCAAACTCGAGCGCTACGGAGATTGATGGTTGAAAGCGTCGAGCGATTAATCCCAAGCGCCGTGGGTCATCCAAAAGTAAACGCTCCGATGCATGTGGAAAGACGCAAAGTTCTTTGAACACACCGAGGCCTAACTCGATGACCTCGGGATTTCCTGCACCTTGCGGGGGTGAGTCATGGAACGAGATAATCCGGTCGGTCAAGACCATCGCCCCTGCCGACCACGCGACGATATGTTTGTGTTGCATCAGGGGGGCCAGGTTAAAGAGGCGTAGCCGGTTGAGAATGACTGCAACATGGCCACCGGAAATCGCGAGAGTATCACATTGAGAAAGCTCTGCAGCAATTGCCTCTCGTTCCTGCCCTACCACATCGTAGCGGGACAAATCGTACTCTTCCTCAAATTCAGCTTGAACCTCAGCCAGCCGGCTAGCGTGATGTTGGTCGAGCGCACGGATGGTCTCGATCAGATGCTGGAGTTCTGGGGCTAAGAGGTCATCGCTCAGAGCTTTATGCCAAAAGCGACGCGCTAGCTTTAACTCCGCCTTCAGGCGCTGCCTATAAATACCCTGCAGTCGCTTACATGCGTCTTGCTTACGACGATGGGCTTCGAAAAGATCCTGATGCGCCGAAAAGACCCGCTCGGAACGTGCATGGAGCTTTAAGTTGAGAACAGGAAGTCGCAGTGCTTGCCGCGCCTCATCATCTTCGAGCTCGCGCTCTTGCCAGCCCGCTGTAATAAGCGCGACCTGCCCATCGAGGTTTAGTTCGTCCATCACGCCCTGCAAAATCGGACGATGCATCTGCGGACCCAAACATATGCGATGATATTCTGTCATGATTTCTCTGCGTGTAGATGAACGGTTCGAGCGGCTGCGTCAGCAAGTTCAAGCGCACCACGCCACTCCGGGTGCCGAACAATCAAGAAACCATCGCTTACCAGCGTTTGCTTCCAATTACGTCGACGGCTGCCAACCGGCAAGAGACGCTCGGTGCAAATCCAGCGGTGGTAACGTTCGCGAAACCGCTGAAGGCCTTCAACTGCTTGAATCGTTCCGTGACCGTGAGCGCGCTTGAAGACAATCGCGCAGTTATATTTACGCTCAGTATTGCCTCGAAAGTCCTTCCAGCAGACCGAGCGTGCCCATTCACGGAAGAGGTCGATATCACTGGTATAGTTCATCTGGTCGACTAGATGTGCGCCACCAGCACGACAACCAATCTCACCAAAGACAACTTCGCCGTTCGCTTTGCGGTACCACTCCATGTGGAAAAATCCGGTCCCCATCCCAAGCGCTTTGAGGACACCGAGTCCCAGCTCGATCCCTGGACGCAAAGCAGGCTGTCCTAGGTTGCGAATCGTACAAATGACTGGACTGATATCCTCGCGCGTCCTCGCCACCAATGGACGAGGGAGATATTGCGCAACGTTGAGATAAACTGGTTTACCGTCAATAGCGACGCCATCAAACGTAAACTCTTCGCCTTCAACAAATTCTTCGCAGCTTACTTCAGGGACATGACGAACGGCCATGAGGACCTTCTCGAGTGTGGCTTGATCATCGACTCGGTAGGTATCGGCGCTTCCGGCTCCGGCAATCGGTTTGATAATCACTGGAAACCCGATGGTCTCGGCCGCCCGTCGGACCTCTGCCTCGGTTACGCAACGAAAGGAATGGGGAACGCGAAGGCCTGCAGCTCGAATGCGTGCCTTCATAATTTCTTTATCGCGAAATCCCAGGACTACGTTACGCCGCATACCCGGACAGCCGAGGTATTCACGCAGGGTCGCCGCTGTGAGCACCATCGGTTCCCAGATGGTTTCAACACGGTCGATCTCTTCGGACCCAACCCAGCGGAGCACCGCCTTCGTCACCTCAGCTTCGTCGAAGAGGTTGCGAACCTGCAGATAACCGCTCAATGCGCGCTTGGTCTTCTCCGGAAGCATAGACTGTGGGGTATCTCCCACGCCGTAAACAGTCGCACCGACTTCCGAAAGACCGCGAACATAATCAGGCATCTCCGGTGGATAGGATGGCCCTAGAAATATGACTTTCATTTCGTGTCCCCCAAAAGCCGATCAACGCGCCCGCATTTTGACGGTGTCGCCGATTACATCCAAGATCTGACGACAAGCATCGTAGTCTTCGTGGCGAACCCACATCCAAGCATGGCCGAGGTAGCCGGAGGCCACCGAGTTTGTTCGAGTCCCCGGCCCCGGCAGGTGCATCTTGAGAATATTATCGCCAAATGCCCGCTGAACCTTATCCAGCCCCTCATACCCGACAATGTGACCATCCTGGTCGGGACGAATCGAAATCAAGCCAGCCGCATAGCGTCGTGACGGGCGCGGTCGGCATTCGCCAAACATCAGTGCCTTTGCCCACTCGGTATAAATATCAAAGTCGTTCGCAAAGTTGTACAGGTCCCAGAGGCGGCATCCTGGTGGACGTGCACCTATCTCCGAGAATGAGAGGCCTTTCGGTCCGTAGAACCATTCCATATGGGTAGCAGTCGTACCAAGCTGCATCACATCAACAACCCGCTGTCCGAATTTGCGAAGTTCTTGATAACCAGATGCGTCCATTCGATTGGTCACGACAATCTTAGGATTGATGTGCCGGGTACGCATCGCCGGTAGGACATTGGGGTAGTAATGACAGATACCATCAAAGACGATCTGGCCGTTGCAAGTGAGGGTGTCGTAGAAACCTTCGTGCCCATGGATAAACTCCTCCATGGTCATTGCCCCCGGACGATGTGAAAGCCCCGAGTCCTTAATTGCATGGACCAAGCTCGCTTCGTCATCGATTCGATAGGTGCCTGCTGCCCCCGCGCCGTCTTTCGGCTTTAGGATCACAGGAAAGCCAACTTCTCGAACAAAGGCAACCGCATCATCGGCAGAGTTCACTTCAGCATTGCGCGCACATGGTACCCCCTTGGAGCGTAAGAAGCGCTTCATGATGAACTTGTCTCGGCAGAGAAGGACTTGCTCAGAGCTTAAACCGGGAATCCCGGTTTGCTCTCGAAGGCGTGCGGCCAGATTCATGTGGCTTTCGATCGTGGCCTCAAGCCGGTGCACCCAAGGACCACGCTTTTGAATGCGCCGCACCGCATTAAGCATATCCTCTTCAAGCGCAACTGAGCGGACCTGCTCGTATCCAAAGAGCCAGCTCTTAAGCTCGCCGTCTAGGGCCTCCAATGGCGCTTCGCCGATACCCGTGACCCGAGCGCCGATCCCCGCGAGCGCTCGTACAAACTGGCGCTGGTTGGCCGGAAAATGTGGCGCGATAAAGATGATATGCATAAGAACCCCCAATCGCCGAAATCGGCCTGCAACATGACATTGCCTCGGCGCGGGGATATACCGATCCCTAGGAAGTTACAAAGGGCTGATGGGGTTATTTTTCCATCAATCACTCTGCATTCTCGAGAGCATCAGACAATGATGTTGCAACCACGAAACATGGGTCAAAAGTGGTTGCAGAAAACCCCTCGGTAGTGACAGAAGCCACAGCGGGAGGTCTATCATGAAAGCACTTGCATTTGTCATGGCTGGAGGGAAAGGCTCGCGGCTCGCTCCACTTACCTGCCACCGAGCAAAACCCGCTGTACCTTTCGGCGGACGCTACCGAATTATCGACTTTGTCTTGTCCAATTTCGTTAACTCCGGCTATCGAAATATCTTCGTCCTGACCCAGTACATGGCCTCAAGCTTGATTCAACATATGAACAAGTGTTGGAACCTCTCTGGCTTCGGGCAGCACATTGAGGCCGTCCCCGCTCAGATGAGACTCGGTGAGCACTGGTACCGAGGTACTGCTGATGCAGTTTACCAGAACCTCAACCTGATCCGCGATGCCCGTGCCGAACATACCGCGGTCTTTGGCGGCGACCATATCTACCGTTTCGAAGTTTCCCAAATGCAACGTTATCACGAGGAGCTCGATGCAGACCTCACGATCGCGACGATGCCGGTTTCAATCGCAGAAGCCACTCGCTTCGGGGTGCTTGAAGTAGACGAAAAAGGCCGGGTCCTCTCCTTCCAAGAGAAGCCGCGTAACCCCCGCCCCATTCCTGGCCAGCCAGGCATGGCTCTGGTCAGCATGGGGAATTACTTCTTTCGGACCTCAACTCTCGAGCAAGCGCTCATCGATGATGCGCGTGATCCCGACTCTGAGCATGATTTCGGTAAAAACGTTATCCCTCAGCTCCTCACGCAAGGGGCAACTATCTATGCCTACGACTTCTCCACCAATCATATTCCCGGCGACAGTGTCGATGCACTGCCCTACTGGAAAGACGTTGGAACCGTCGACAGCTTTTACGAAGCAAATATGGACCTGAGAAGTGCACTGCCGCACTTCAACCTCTACAACCGTCATTGGCCAATTCGCTCCTCGCAGCGAAACTATCCACCAGCGAAATTTGTGCAGGATGGGAAAAATAATCCCGGCGAAGTCGTGGACTCGCTTATTTGCGAAGGGACCATTGTCTGCAGCGGCTCGGTCAGAGACAGCATGCTCGGATACGACTGTATCGTTCAGCGCAACGCCGAAGTAGATCGGTCCGTCATCCTCTCCGGCTCGTATATCGGTCAAGGTGCACGACTGAAGAATGTCTTAATGGACAAGAACTGTCATATCGACCCCACTGTCGAGATCGGATACGACCTTGAGCGTGATGCCGAGCGTTTCCCATTTCGAACGCCAAACGGTCTGGTTGTCTTGCCCAAAGGAAGTCGCGTCCACAACGATGGCCCAATCGAAATCGCTTACGACCTGGTTGAGGTTCTTCGACAAGACCCGTCGACCCGCGACATCATGCGGCTCCACGAGGGTAAATTCATCGAATCCTCACGCAATCGCCACAGTTTCACCGCGGTCGGTGACTAAGAAAGGTGCACCGCACTAGGCGTCAGCCTCCCCTCCGAATACTTTCAGTCAGTGCAGAGGTCGCGCCTTATAGCAAGACCGGTGGGCTAGGTGATGTTGCCTCAGCCCTCCCGAAAGCGTTGCACCAGCCCGACGATGAAACCTACCCAATCCAGGTAACGACCCTTACCCCGCTTTATCGTTGTGTGCGTGAAGTTCTTCATAAGCGAAAAGAAGAAGTCCGCGATACGGGCGTTCGGATCAGTGCGGACCTAGGGGACCGTGTCTATCAAGGTAAGATTTATCAGCTGGTACAGCCCTACGGGCCGAGGCTGCTCTTTGTGCACTGCCCCGCCCTCTATGATCGAGATGGGATCTACGATGATCCCGAAGCAAAACGCCAACACGGGGACAACCCCATCCGCTTCATGTTTCTCTGCCACGCAGCGATGCAGCTTGGGCAACATCTCCCCGAGGGTGTCCCGGACATTCTACACACGCATGACTGGCAAACCGCTCTGCTCCCACTCTTAAAAAAGTTCTATAACCATCCGGCCTGGTCGCACACGAAAACAGTCTACACAATTCACAACTTGGCCTACCAAGGCGTGTTCTCGCCCGATTGGCTGCCGATATTGAGACTTCCAATGTGGCTGATGCAGATGGATATGCTGGAGTATTTCGGCGCAATGAACTGCATGAAAGCCGGTATTCGTTTCGCAGATGCTGTGACTACGGTAAGCCCATCGTACGCCAAGGAGATCCAAGCAACGAAATTCGGTGAAGGACTCGACACCTTTATCAGCGCATGGGCCCCCGAGACGCGTGGCATTCTAAACGGTATTGATACCAGCGAGTGGAACCCCGAGGAAGACCGTCAGATCGAGCGAACCTATTCCGTGAAGAAGTTCGACGGTAAATTTATCAACCGTAAAGCGCTCGCCCACCGCTTTGGCCTTCAGGCGGGCCCAGGAGACCCTATCTTTGGCATCGTATCGCGCTTCGCCCATCAAAAAGGCCTCGACATCGTTGCAGATCTCATCCCGGAGCTCATAACGACGGGGTCACGAATTGTCATTTTAGGAAGTGGAGATCCCGCGCTGGAGGCACGCTTCGAAGAGCTCGGGAAACGCTTTCCAAAGCATGTTGGCGTGAAGGTTGGGTTCGATGCCAAGCTGGCTCACCAAATCGAAGCGGGAGCAGATGCTTTTGTAATGCCCTCTCGCTATGAACCGTGCGGCCTCAACCAAATGTACTCAATGCGCTATGGAACGATCCCAATCGTTCACCGTGTCGGCGGTCTACGCGACACAGTAACCGACACCATGGAGACAACTGCACGCCACGGACTCGCGACTGGGTTTCGCTTTGATGTGTGCGACGGAGACGGTCTTCGCTGGGGATTGAGCAGGGCTGTAAAAACCTATCGCCAAGATCCCCGTCTCTGGCATCAGCTCAGAGTCACTGGCATGCAACAAGACTTCAGTTGGAATCGCTCGGCCGGTGAGTACCTGGCACTCTATCTACAGCTCTTGGGACGTGAGTAACGCGGCCGATGCTAGCCGTCGTGATGCCCGGTTAAGCCAACCATTAGAATGCCAAGGTCGATCAGTTCGGGATTCGCTTGGCCAACCTGTTCCCAGGTCCGTTGCCAAGAGGCACCAATGTAAAACTGGTCATGAACCAGCCAACGACCTTCAACAAGACCAAAGACCCGACCATCCTTGGCAACGATGTCGCCACGCTCACTTAAAGCCCGGTGAGTCCAACGTGTTGCCGCGGACCAGGTCTTATATTGAACTGAAACGCCCAGTGTATTCTCGAAGCTCTGCTCTTTTGTTGGAACATCAAGATGCCACTCAAGGGCAAATCCATTGAGATTTAGGTGAAGAGCCGAGACAACCCAAAGCTGTGCCCCACTCCCGGTCGAGCTCCAGTTCTGACGCCGGCCACCGACCTCAAGCTCATAGCCCTCATCCCAGAGACCCGGTCGATAATTCTCGCCAGCTAGTACCGCCTGCGTGATCCAACTCCAGCCAATCCGCGACTTTCCTTCGTATGAAAAACCAGCATGTAGGCCGTCGCCTCGCCCGGAGGATGCAGTTGCAAGGTCTCCAACCAGAGCAAAGCTCTGCGTCTCATTCTGAAATAATTTCAGACGGGCTCCCAAACTGAATGCGCTTAGGTCCTCATCAATATCGTGAGCAACGGTCATACTCATACTCATCCGTTGAGAGCGGTCGAGGTTCAGATAGGTAAACGGTCGGCTCTCGACATGCGCAAACCATTCTTGTCCTCGTGTAATCTCACCACTTCGTATCGAGAACTCCGCGCCTGGTACTCTCAAGTCAGCCGCGACCCGAGTGCTCCCACCCACAACACCAGCCAAAGGGGTGAAGCGTTGCACGAGCGCGCCGGAGCCCAGTCTTAATGGCTCGGCACGTTCCAGCGCAGCGCGCCAGCCTTGATGCGGTGGTTCAATTTCAAGTCGGTCAAACCAGCTCACAATCGCTGCCGCTCGATTTGTGTTTCGCCACTCAAGAGATTCGCTCTCTCCAGCACGCGTAAAGTAGAGCGGCACATTGAGATCCAAGTCGACGAAGTCCCAATTAGCGATGGTTCGCAAGCGCCCGCCAAGCAGTAATTCGCCATCGTCTGCTCCGGAGCCAGCAGTCACATCCCATTCGAGATACGATGGACTGAGGTCAACGCCGCTGTGGCCAAGAACTGGTGTCAGCAAGACACCTAAGACAAGCATCCAATGGGTGAGACGTACCTTCATACCTAAGTGCTACAGGCTTAAGGTCTGACCACGCAAAAAAGCCGCTAAATTCTACGGTGCGCCAACGCTGGAAGATTCGCGCGGCAGCGCATGACGTAATCGGAACTCAAAGTTGCGTAGCAGACACCCGGTCCTTCCCCGACCAGCGCGAGACAGGTCCCCCAAGGATCAATAATCTGCGTCTTGCCCCAAGATGCACGGCCCCGGCCATGGCTCCCCCACTGATTCGGCGCGATGACATAGGCCTGATTTTCGATGGCTCGTGCACGCAGAAGGACATCCCAGTGGTCTTTGCCGGTCTGAAGCGTGAATGCGGCTGGTACTGTAAGAATCGTCGCGCCATCGTTGATCAGAACACGATAAAGCTCGGGGAAGCGCAGGTCGTAACACACCGAGAGACCAATCTGGAACCCTTCATGCTGCGCAACCTGGGTCGTAACACCGGGGGTCACCGCGGAAGACTCGGCGTAGGTCACACCCTCCGGAATATCGATATCGAATAGGTGAATCTTTCGGTAAGCGCACTGAAGGTTACCATCTGAATCAATGAGCACACTCGTATTATAAGGCCGGTCCGGGTCATCACTGGCTTCGGGAACACTGCCCGCGAGAATCGAGACCTTGGAAGCTTTGGCCACATTCTGCAGTGGCGTAAGAAAGGGGTGTCCTTCCAAGCCATGTGCCAACGCACGCTTGTCCGTTTCTGAGCCAAGGAATGCATAGTTTTCTGGTAGACAAATAAAGGTTGCGCCGCTCTTGATTGCCGAGTGAACGAGCTGGAGCGAGGCCTCGAGGTTTTTGTCGACCGCATCGGTCGACTGCATCTGAATCGCCGCTGCTAGAATATCGCTCATAAAAAACCTCCAAAAATTTGCTGAACGATCATTTTGAGGAAATGATCGTTTTTAGTGTGGATCGACTTTTGCGCGAAAGAAGATCGACCGTTTGCAGCCTACGTGAAGGAGGGGTTCCGTGAAAGGCTTGATACCTAAGTGGATAGATCTATTCGTCGTCACGCTCGTGATGAGCGTTACCGCACAAACCAGCTGGGCTACCGACCCGAGTGCTCTTCATGCAGCTCAAAAAGAGCGACTCGTCATCATCGGGATGGACGGCCTGACCTGGAATTTGCTCGACCCAATGATGGAGCGCGGTGAGCTGCCAAACTTCAAGGCGCTCGTCGACCAAGGACAGGGTACGCTTTTAGAGTCCGAACGCCCGATTCGCTCGCCGGCTTTATGGACCACCATCGCGACCGGTCAGCCTCGCTCAACCCATGGTATTTATGACTTTGTGACCGGTACAAACTACTGGCCCAAAGAGCTTCGCTCGAAGAAGCAGCGGTTGATGACATCCGACATGCGCGCAAGCCCAGCTCTCTGGAACCTTGCCAGCCATCATCACAAAGAATCGCTCGTTGTCGGTTGGCTCAATACGTGGCCTGCAGAACCTGTCGAAGGTACGATTGTTGCCCCCTACGTCGCCCTGGGGCAGAATAAGCAGGTCTCCATCAAGGGTAAGATTTATCGAGATGAACGCGGCCAGACCTGGCCAGAGGAACGCTTCGGTGAAATAAAAAATCTCATTGTCTCAACCCGAGATATCACACGTCAGCAGGTTAAGCAGATTGCGAATGTCCCAGGCAAACGTGCGAAGCTCTACAAGCAGATCCCGATGTTGAAAAGGTCGGTCGAAGCTATCCGCTGGTCACTCGCGAGTACCTATACCAACCTGAATGTTCTTGAGCATGAGCTGAAGACCCGTCCCAATGCCGACCTCGTGATGACCTACTTCGACGGCTCCGACACACTCGCCCACCGGTTCTGGCACCTTCGGCAGCCAGTCAAGACAATCGCGAAACGACTTCGTGCGCACGGGCTTCCAGCCAAGGCCGCTAAAAACCTAAAGGCGCGATTTGGTAAGGTCGTGGAGGGGTATTACAAAGTCTTGGATGAAGGTCTTGGACGCATCATTGCTGCTGCGGGTCCAAATGCAACCATCATGATTGTCTCCGACCATGGTATCGGTACCCAAAAAACGCGGCGTTCGCTTCATAAGCATGTTCCCTTCGACGCGAAGCATACGCTCGATGGCGTCATGATGGTATCGGGGCCCAATATCCAACAGTCCGCAACCCGTGGGCGTGCCACTATTTACGATGTCGCACCAACCGCCCTTTACTTGATGGGTCTCCCGGTCCCCAATTTGCCGGGTCAGATTCGAACCGAATTGGTCCAGCCTGCATTTGTGATGCGTCATCCCCCAACGATGGTCGCGCCTACGCTCACCGATACGCCAATGGAAGCGCCGGACCTCGCGAATTACTTCGAAGAAGGTGAAGTAGAGCGTCTCAAAAGCTTGGGGTACGTCAACTGACCCAAATGGGCTTAAGCCTTAGGTCGCGCCTTCCAAGCGACATCGGGAATCCCTTGTCGCTGATTGGCCAACCGGGACATGACAAAAAAGTAGTCAGAGAGACGGTTGAGCCAGATAAGCGCAATATCTTCGATATCGGGTTCTTGATGCCGAAGCTCAACACAGCGTCGCTCAGCCCGCCGACACACTGAACGTGCCAAGTGTAAATAAGACGAGAGTCGCGAACCTCCCGGCAAGATAAAACTCTTAAGAGGCTCCAACTCCTCCTCTGCTTTATCCATCTCAGACTCGAGCCAAGCCGTATCCTCAGGTTGGATACCAGACGAGAGCTGACGATCTTTCTGAGGCGTGGCCAGCTCAGAGCCGAGCTCGAAAAGCAGACACTGAATGCGCTCCAAGGCAAGGTCGAAAGCATCTCCTGCCTCGGATTCGGCTCGAGCAAGGCCCACAACCGAGTTCAATTCATCAACTTCACCGTATGCATCGACCCTGACATGGTCTTTGGAGACGCGCTTTCCTCCGATCAATCCTGTCTCACCGGTGTCGCCTGTTTTCGTGTAAATCTTCATGACCATTACTTTTTCCTACTGAGATCCCGCTCGATTCGCTTGTCTAATCGCATATCGGCCGCTAGGAAGGCCGCCATGCGTGAGCGAGCTTTAGAAACTAAAATCTTGCGGTTAATCAACCGTGCCAACCGCGAATACCATCTTATCAACCCGGGTGACCGCATTCTTGTGGCCCTCTCGGGAGGAAAAGACTCCTATAGTATGATGTGGGCACTGACGAAAATCAGGGCAGCCACGAACTTTTCTTTTGATTTGGTTGCCTACCACCTCGACCAAGGCCAACCCAATTACGACGGTTCACCCATGCTGCGCTACATGGAGATGCTCGAAAAGGAATACGGCATCAAGACCGAACTCGAGCACCAAAACACGTATGAGCGGGTCGTGGAAAAGACAGAGGAAGGAAAGTCCTATTGCTCTCTCTGCTCTCGGTTTCGCCGAGCGATTCTCTACAAAGCGGCGACACGACATGGCTGCAATAAGGTAGCGCTTGGTCACCACCGCGACGACCTTATCGAGACACTGCTGCTCAACCTTTTCTTTGCGGGCTCGATCAAGGGGATGCCACCCCGTTTGCTTTCAGATGCCGGCACCCACGAGGTCATTCGCCCTCTCAGCTTGGTCCCGGAGGAAGACATCATCGAGCTTGCCCAACAGCAAGCCTTTGAGATCATGCCCTGTACGCTCTGTGGTTCCCAACAATCGCAGCGTAAATTCGTAAAAACGCTCCTGAGTGACCTCGAAGCTGAGAACCAGCATCTTAAAGGCAATCTCTTACATGCGCTCGGTAATGTTCAGCCTTCCCAGCTGATGGACCCGAAAATCAACCCTCTGCTCGACAAGATCACTTCATCAATCTCCGCGGGCGAGGTCGCAAGCCAAGCTGCCATCGGTGAAGACGACGACACTATCGTGATTCGCCGTAAAGAACCCCCGACGACCAGCCTCTCCATCCTAAGCTGAGGGTTGCACCGCATCGTTGAGTGGGGCACTGTAGGGAATCGGGCGAAGTAATCCGAGCTAGGGGAGATTTTTGTGCGATGAGCAGGGTGCTTATTGTAGACGATGACCGTTCCATCCGAGAGCTGCTCTCAGAGCATCTTGAAGGTGCCGGCTTTGAAGTTGGTACCTCTAAGGACGGTAAGGCTGCGCTCGAAGAGCTCGACCGCACTGAATACGACCTGCTGCTCCTTGATGTCCTCATCCCTCACGTGAATGGCTTCGCTGTGGTCGATGAGCTCTCCCAAGACCCGAAGAAATCGCAGATCCCGACCATCCTCTTCTCGGGCCTCTACAAGAGCAGCCAACAAGCGGGTGAAGTCGCAAAGTACCCGCAAGTAGTTGGCTTTCTGGACAAGCCCCTTGAAATGCCAAAGCTGTTGGAGCTTGTTCGCCGGTATGCGAGCCAAGGTGAGCCTGAACCCGTACAAGAGGTGCCAGCTGAGGAAGAAGTCGCGACATCAGCACCACCCACCGCAAGCGCACCCGCGGAAGACTATGTCGACAATGCGGTTCAGTCCGGTCTCTTTCGCATTCAGGATGTACCCGGGCTCATCGATGCTGCGACCAAACAAGAGGTCGCCGAGGTCGAAGAGTCGGCGCGCTCAGACTTCCGTCGAAAGAATCAGCCACTTGTCTTGCAAGGCTCGCTGAACACAAATGCCCTCGCCGAGGTCTTCGGAAAGCTCTATTCGGAAAAGGCCACAGGTGGCCTTCTCTTAAGAAGCGGTAAGATCAAAAAGATTGTTCAGTTTCAAGACGGCAACCCGGTCAGTGTGAAGTCCAATCTTGTGTCAGAGTGCTTAGGCCAACTCCTCGTTCGCGAACGCATTATCTCGCAGCGCGAGCTCGAAGCATCCATCCGCGACATGAAGAGCAGCGGGGCCAAACAAGGTCAGGTGCTCATGAAGATGGGCAGCATCTCTCAGAAGAACCTCGATTACGGTCTGGCTCTCCAATTTGAGACCAAGGTCCTTGAGCCTTTTGGCTGGGAACAAGGCGAGTACCGCTTCAACTCGGGCTTTGCTGTAGATGACCTGGGCGTCAAGAATGGCTGGCCTTTCGGCTCTATCATCGTCGAAGGCATACGACGTCACTACAACGAGCGACGCATTGCCTACCTCATGCAGCGCTTCGCGCCGCTCACGTTTGATTTTGCATCGGGCGTCCCCGAGCATCTGAAGAAGATGAAATTTTCGAGCTCCGAAGTCGACCTCATCAAGAGCCTCCCCACCCCGGGAAGCCTTAAGAGCTGGCTAGAGCTCGGGCGTAAAAAAGCCGAGGTCATGCGAACCGTCTACGCCTTGGTCGCGTTACGGATCCTCAAACCTCTACCGCCCAAGAGCTAAAGCGGCAATCCAATCCATGGGGTCGAGGACCTCGGGCAACATCACCACCCCCAAAAACGCGAGTACACTTGACGGACCAAACGGTATCGCGTGGGCCGGTGGCTCCCATTCTTCATCCTCATCACTCACCACCGAAGTATCGGCTTCATGTCGATAGCCAAAGAGGAGCAAGCTGCCCCCAATCAAAAGCCCGACCAACGAAGAGAGAAGAATGATGCTCAGCAGAGGCTGCCAGCCCAAGACCAGGCCAAACGCCGCGAAGAGCTTGATATCACCGAGCCCCATGACTTCGATGCCCCGTAATTTTCCGTAGACGGTTACAAAGGCCCAAAGGCAGAGTGCAGGAACCACACCCATGGCAACGCCTGCCCAATCCCCAACGCCACTTGCCAGAGGCATCAAGCAGCCGGCAACCGCGATCTGCAGGACAAGGAGATCTGGGATCCACCAGTGGTTCAGGTCCAAGCTCACAATCGCGACACAGCACGAGGCGATCCAAAACCATAAGAGGACATCCCACCCGACGCCAAAGCGAAAGATGAGTGCGGCCCAGAGAACCCCACAGAGGAACTCGAGCACGACGTAACGCGGCGAGATGCGTACTCCACATGACGCGCAGCGAGCCCGAAGCGCGATGTAGCTGATGATCGGGAGATTCTGCCACCAAGGTAAGACATGCCCACACTTCGGGCAGTGAGAACCCGGTGAAACCACCGACATCCCCTTGGGCCAACGGGCCACCACGACATTCAAAAACGACCCGACACAGGCACCGAAGACAAATGCCCAGCTCGCGAAATAGCCTGGTCCCAACACTTCTACCATGGAACAAGGTCTACATGGTTTTGCGCCGTCGCTCCAATTTCTCGAGACTGCCGTAAATTGTCACTCTCAAAATAGATCACTGACAAAGATCGACAACTCACCGCGTCAATTTCGAAGAAAGCGCCAAGATCTCGTAGAGAATTTGCCAAATAAACTCTTGGCACTCTCTTTGCTTCAAGTTTTTTGGGCGATGCTCGAACCTGGGTTAGAACATCGACAGTGTTGGGACCAAATCGGTTGGCCCC
>JAYYQC010000270.1:0-3162 GCA_036128675.1 Myxococcota bacterium
GAAGTGCCAGCCGAGGCCTCCACATGGAAGTCGGCACCTTTCATAATGACGGGTGGTGCGATGCCCTCGGCGCGCATCACCGAAGCCGCAGCGCCGACTCTTGCTGCGGTGTTGGGATGGGAGTCCATGATGCCGCCGCCACTCTGAACTTTGACGATGCATCGAGGCAGCTCGCCGTCGAGGCAGAGATAGGTCTTCGCCCCGCTATTGCCCGAGATATCTTTGACCGAGAGCTTCGGTGTGCTGGCCGTACCGTCCGCAAGCGCCTCCGAGGCGGTGTGGGCGATAAGGGCATCGTCTGCACCTAAGAGTTTGATGTCTGAAGTCTTCATGGAATACCTCGCGTACGTCATGCGTTGGTTAGGGGGGATCGATGGTTCGAGGGGCCCCGCAGGGCACCCTAACAAGGCTTGACCTTGGATGCGAACCTTCCTTTTAAAGTGCAATTGAACTTTACGGAGCGCCCAGCTTTCCGTACGCTTCAGAGCAATCAAGGAGCTTTTACATCATGCATCGCCAACCCGCCTTATGGACGGCCCTCGCGCTACTTCTCGGTTCCGTTGTTGTGCTGGGCTGTCAGTCCGAGAAGGTGAAGCCCATCGCCGAGGAGCCCGTCGCGGAAGAATCCGTTGAGCTCGATACCTTCTTTGACCCTGCGGTCATCCAGACCATCGTGCTCGATATTGCGCCGGCGGATCGGCAAGCGATGTTCGATGCCCTCCCAGAGCGCATCTACGTTCCGGCGACCTTTACGTGGGGAGATATTCGACTCGAGAACGTCGGCGTTCGTTTCAAAGGGAATAGCTCATCGCAGCCCGAGGCATGGTGGAAGCGGGGGATGCTGATTAAATTTGGCGAGTTTGTCGACGGTCAGCGCTTCTTGGGGCTTCGGCGGGTCTCGCTAGACAATGGCGTTCAGTTCGGGTCGCTTTTCTCAGAACGACTCATGTCGGATATCTTACTGAGTGAAGGTATCACGACGTCACGGACCAACTACGCCCAGGTGACCATCAATGGCACCTTTGAGGGGCTCTTCGTCAATGTCGAGCGGATTGATAAATCGTTTTTAGAAAATAAGTTCGGTAACCGCGATGGCATCCTCTACAAGAACCACTTGGGTGGTCCTGGGTCAGACCTCTCGGTGCTGCAGAGCCTCGAAGAATACGGCCTGAGCTTTGAGCCCAAGACCCATGAAGACGAAGCCGATTACAGCGAGATTATGGAGTTGGCGGTCCTACTTCGAGACACGCCGGATGAGACGCTGGAAGACGTCTTAGAAGAGCGCTTTGTCTTGGACCCCTTCTTAAAGCTCATGGCCGTGATGACGTTCTCGGGAGCTTTTGACCAATATACCGGATTTAACCCGCATAACTTCTATCTCTACGATGATCCGGCAACCGGACGGATGAGCTACCTGGTTTGGGATCTCGACGTTGGGTTTGCGGACAACGCGTTTGGGCAGGTGCCGGTGATCGACGCGTGGGATGCATCCTGGCCCGCGCCTAGGGTCCCACGGCCGCTGATTGAGCGTATCCTCGACAACGAAGGGCTGCGGGCCCGCTATCTCGTCCATGCAGAGCGGATCCTCGAAGCCTATTTCCAGCCGGCCGAGCTTGAGGCCAAGCTCGATGCACTCTTTACCCAGGTCGGGTCGGTCTTGGCCGAAGACCCGTATCCACCGCGGCGGGTAACCAACCCCGAGGACGATGGGTATCCGTCGATCATTGCGTCGATGAAGGCGTTTATGCAGCGCCGCTATGAAACCGCGCGGATACAGTTGGATAACCCCGTCACCGAGCGACCCGTCCCGCCATCAGAGCAAGGGCCTCGACCGGGTGAGTCGGTCTTTGATGATCCCAGCGACCTCGAAGTGGTGCAGGTAGACGCGCAGGGTGTCCATCTACGTTGGACCGACAACTCCGAGCGAGAGGCTATTACGATTGTCCAGCGTTGCCAGGGCGTGGGCTGTACCGATTTTGCGAATCGAGCGGGTATCAATCCTGACCAGCCACCTGAATTTATAGACGATGCGGTACGGGCTGGGATTACCTACGGCTACCGCGTCTATGCAGCTTGGCCAAGCCCCAGTGGTCCGGTGGGTACCGGAGTTTCCAATCGGGTGGATGCCACGCCTTAACGTTGGCCGCCATGGCCATTGGCGCATATCCAGTCGTTTAAGCATTGCTCCAGATACTCAGTTTTCCCAAATAGGTTTCCGATTGGTTCGAGCGGTCCCTTAAATACCGTTCTTTAGCCGTTTAAACGTCGAACATCGTGAACGTGGTAGAGCTGCGCGTCGTTGTGTGGCTTCCGAGGCCAAACGCCTACATTTTTTCATTGTCCGAAAGCGCATAAGATTTCCGATGGATAGAGCGAAGGTCAGATTATCCGACCGAAAGCTTCTCGTCGCCCGCGGCGCTTTTTTGTGAGGACAGAGTGATGAAATCATGGGTCTTAAGTCGTCTTATCGTAGGTTGTGCGTTGGTGCTCGCGGGGTGTGATGCGGGATTCGATGATAGGGCGCAATCGCCCGAGAGCAGCCCCTCGACCGTGGTGAGTCAGCTTCCACTCGAAGATTGCACTGCATTTGGATGTCCCAACGGATGTGTGCAGCTTGATTATGGCATCGATGACAATGCGAATGGCGCGCTGGATGCGGCTGAGGTCGATGGTACCGAATATATCTGTCACGGCGCGACCGGTGAAACGGGGGCCCAAGGCGAGCCCGGCGCAGCTGGTCAAGATGGTGAGGATGGCACCGCCGGTACCCAAGGCCCTCAGGGTGAGCCCGGTGCGGATGGCCAAGACGGTCAAGACGGCGCGCAGGGGCCCCAAGGTGAGCCGGGTGCGGATGGCCAAGACGGTCAAGACGGCGCGCAAGGTCCCCAAGGTGAGCCCGGTGCGGACGGCCAAGACGGTCAAGACGGTCAAGACGGTGCCCAGGGTCCCCAAGGCGAGCCCGGTGCGGACGGCCAAGACGGCGCAGACGGTGCCCAGGGTCCCCAAGGCGAGCCCGGTGCGGATGGTCAAGATGGCCAAGACGGTCAAGATGGTGAAGACGGTTCGGATTGTACGGTCGCCCAAACCGACTGTCAGGCTACCCTGAGTTGCGAAGATGGCACCTCGGTAAGCTGGGAACTTTACGGTTGCAGCTGCGATAAT
>JAYYQC010000271.1:0-3205 GCA_036128675.1 Myxococcota bacterium
CTCAATCAATCGCTGCAACGTCCGCTCAAGGCCAGATGACCTACACTCGAGTTCCTTCGCACCATCGGCATTGAGTTGGTAAAGCTTTATGTCACTCATGCCGGTATCTTACTCTGTGTCGTTCGACGGTCCAAGCCAGCAAAATAACCCGCCACACTCCACATCCACTGGCATACCCGCGAGGTCTTCAAAGGCCCAGCCCGCATGGTATAACCTGTCTCCATGTCCAGCTCTGATGAACCCAAGCGCATGAAGCGCATTGAGTACCGAGGCAAGCACCTGCGGGCCAGCCGGACCGGGGGACTCTCGCTGCGGGCTCAGACCAAGGCCGCCGGCGTCAATCTGACTGTCAACTCGCGCCACGGTCTGCGGGTCTCCAAGCGCATCGCCAAGGGCACCAATATCGCGCTGCAAAACGGGCACCTCCGCATTCAGGGCCGCTACGGCAAAGGCCCCACCAAGCTCAATGTCAGCAAGTCCGGCTTCAGCGTCTCCACCAAAAACGAGCTTGGCACCTTCAACTGGATCAAGCCGCGCTACTCCAGCGCCACCATCGCCGGCATCAATGTCCGAGGCCGCAACGCACTCATGGTCTACGCCATCTGGGGGATCTGGAAGGTGCTCTTGGGCACCGTCGTCCTCGCCCTCAATCTCCTCACCGCCATCGTGCGACTCATCTGGAAGCTTGTGCCAAAGGGCCGCAGCAGCCAATCCGCGTCTGAGGCCGAGCTCACCGAAGACAGCCTCGCGCCCGGCCTCGTCGACGCGGTCGAGGCCACGGAAGCGTCGTTTCAAAGTGAGACCGAGGATGTCTCGGTTGCCGTCCACTTCTTAGGCATGCTGGGGATCCTCCTGCGCCCCGACAATGTGCCGCTCACCCGAGACCTCATCGACGAGGCCCGCCAGGCCACCCTCGATGCAGCCGCTCCTCCACCATGCCTCGATGGGCTCGATGCCGACACGCTCCTTGCACGCGTTCAGGTTGAAGGACCGCTCTTGACCCGATGGGCCACCCATACCCAGCTCAGCTATCCCACCGTCCACGACGAGGTCCTCCTCGCACACTGCGCCGAGCGCATTGAGCGTGAGGTTGGGGGAGACGCCTGGCTTGAGCATTTCCTGTGGCTCGACGGCTGGCTCGAAACGCAGAGCGAAGATCCCGCATTTGCCGCCGAGCGGCTCTGGATCATCGCCCGCGCCACCGGTGTTGAGGTTGAGGCCGAGACGACCCCCTAAACCCCATCTCCAACCCCCCCCTTGCCCTATACCAGCCACCAGTGCTCTCCTTGCACAAAGGAGGGGACCACCCATGCGACATTGCTTGATTCCAATTTCTCTGACCCTGACGCTGGCCATGGCTCTGGTGGGCTGTGGGACTGAGGAGAGCCCGGAGCTCGGCCTCGAAGCCTGCCAGTCGTATTGTGAGACCTTCTTCATCAAGTACGGTGAGTGCGTCGAAGCCATGTCCGACGACACGCGCTCAACCGCCATCAGTACCTGCTTTGAAGAGATTCAGGTACAGAGCGCGGAGGGCGAAGTTCCGGCTCAGATCCAAGGCACCGTCTGTGCCACCCAAGAAGCCGAGATCACTGCGATGGACTGCGGTGAGTTTGGTGAGGCGTATTCGTATTAGACCGCTCTCGGAGGACACGCTTCGGCACAGAACCAGCGGTGGACCGAAAAATCGCCTTAAATCAGCATTTTCGGAGGGATTTTGGCAAGAGAGGGTCAGCGGCCGCTATGCCTCGACCGGCTCGATCTTATGCGGTGCGTTAATGGCTTGCGAAGAACAAGCGGCTCCGGTAAACCGGCGGCGCTTGTGGTGGGGCTCCGAAGACAAACCTGTCTTTGGATGGTAATGTTTGATGGAATCCTGCTGCGCGTAATCTCTTTGCCCAGGGAGGTCAGCAATGCGTGCACTCTTAAGTTCGAAGTCACTGACCGGTTTCGGTCCACTCTATCTTTTCCTTCTCAGCATCGGCTGTGGTGCGAGCGACGCACTTGAGCCAAGCGCCGTCCAAGAGCCTGAGGTCGTTGTGCACAACGTTCTCTACGACAACAAGCTCGAAGATATTAACCCATCGCGGACCATCGTCGAAGTCGAGCTGGAAGCGGCCTGGAGTGATATCGATGTAGGCACCGGCGAGCCACTTCGGATGATGACCTACAACGGCGTCTTCCCGGGACCCTTGCTCGAAGCCAACGTCGGTGACCTTGTCATCGTTCATATGAAGAACTCACTCGATGAGCCAACAACTGTGCACTGGCACGGGCTTCGGATCCCTGACGTCATGGACGGTACCCCGCGGGTTCAGATCCCGATTCAGCCGGGCGAGACCTTCACCTATACCTTCCAAGTGCCGGATGCAGGAAGCTTCTGGTACCACCCGCATATCCGCTCGGATATCCAGATCGAGCGTGGGCTCTATGGTCCCATTATCGTACGGGATCCCAACGAGCCGAAGGTCGACGCCGAGCGCATCGTGATTGTCGACGATATCTTACTCAACGAGTCAGGCGACGACCTCGAGCCCTTCAGTGCACTGCGCTTTGGCATGCACGGGCGAATGGGGAACTTGCTCTTGAGCAATGGGCGCGCGGACTCCGCGGCCATCGAGCATGCGCCGGTCGCGCTCGGAACCGTCGAGCGCTGGCGTATCTTCAATACCTCCAACGCACGGACCTTTGTCCTCACCGTCGATGGTACCGCCGATGCGAAAGTCGTCGGCACCGATGGCGGTGCAGTCGAGCCGTACGCGCTTGACTGGCTCCTGGTACCGATTGGTCAGCGCTACGATGTGTTGGTCACCCACGGTGTTTACAACGAGGCACAGGTCACCGCGCATCTGCCCGCCCTGGATGAGAACAACGAAGTCGTGCAGGTACCGGTACCGCTCTATCGCGTGGGGATCGACCGCGAGCTGGAGAGTGTCGCAAATCGCGTCGTCTGGCCTGAGGTCGACCTCTCGGAGTTTTCCGAACGTGCCATTGACGAGTCGGTGGAAATCTCGCTCGCTGGTTATGCGACCGATACCGGGATCTCATGGACGGTGAATGACCTCGAAAATCCGATGGAGCCCATCTTTACCTTCAAGAAGGGCGATACGGTTGAGATCACGCTGAAAAACGAAACCGGACCTGAGCACCCATTTCATCTGCACGGTCAGTTCTTCGAGATTGTGGACGATGGGCGTTACTTCACTTC
>JAYYQC010000272.1:0-3349 GCA_036128675.1 Myxococcota bacterium
CTTCGTATTCATTCTTGGCGGTCTCAATTTTCTCTGGTTCACTCTGGCTGAGTGGAGTGATGGACCAACCGGCAGTCAGTGGCTCCCCGATCCAGTCGCGCTCCTCTATTACTTTGTCTTCTTTGCGTTCGGTTGGGGGTTGTACACGAGTCGGACCAACCTTAACGCAGCGACTGAGCGTGCCTGGACGCTGGTGTTGATCGGATTCGTTTCGACCCTGATCTACATCGCAGCTCGAGGCGAGATCAGCGGAGTTGGAGGGTTCGTGTGGGAGCTTGAGACACCGGATAGCTCGGCGGCGAATGATGGCGATTGGATTGCGATGCAGGCAGCAGCGAGTCTTGGGCTCTTTGCTTACACCCGAGGTCTTATGGGTCTCTTTTTGCGTTATGCTTCGAACGCGTCCTACGCCTGGCGTTACATCTCAGACGCGTCGTATTACGTATATATCGTCCATCTCCCTCTGTGTGACATGGTAGCCGCAATGTGGACCGGCTGGGAGGCGTCTCTACCGGTACGCTTCTACGCAAATACCGTACTCGTGACGCTTCTCTGTTTCGTTTTTTACGACCTTTTCGCACGGTCTGGTCGCATCGGCGCATTCCTCAATGGTCGTCGCTATCCGCGCGGACCACGTTCGGTACGCGCAGCCGGGGTCCTCCTTTGCATTCTGGGAATAGGTGCTTCGATAGCTTCAGCCCATGACCATGACCAGCGAATCAAGGCATGGGCGCAGAAGGGTGGGGCGGCATCGCTTTTGCCCTTTGGCCTCGGCTTAGCCCCGGCGGGAGAGACCGAGGATGCGAGTACCACGGCATGCATGCCGGCTGACCGCTATGCGGTATGCCTAACGCCCTCATCCTTTGATGAAGCGGTCAGTGCATGTCAGAGCCTCAGTGCCACTTTGGCTATCATTGAGACCGGCGCAGAATTTGAGCGCCTTCATACGCAAACCAGGCTATATACCCGCAGTGAATATTGGATAGGTCTCAGCGATCGCGAACGCGAAGGTCAATGGCGCTGGGGCGATGGAGCACCCCTTGCCTTTTCGGCCTGGGCCGGCGACCAACCCGACAATTATCGGGACCAGGAAGATTGCGGTCATGTGTTTGGCGGTAGGATGGAGATGTGGAACGACGGAGAGTGCGATTGGGAGCTTCCCTTTGTATGCGAATTTGAAACTCAGCCAAGGGCGACGCAATGCCAAGAAGCACTCGATGCATTGGCATCAAGCAAAGCGCAAGAGGCGACGGCCGGTACCAATCTGGTTGAGCAGGTTGAAAGCGCGTGTGTGGTCCCTGCGCTTGAGCCCATCGATATCAATGCGGTCCACAACTCAAACGCGTCCTCTCCTCGAGGCCTGGAAGGACTTTGGTCAACCGACCACGCGGAAGTGGAGCGTATACTTGAGCTTGAAGACGTACCCAACAAGTCGCGAAGGGTCGCGCTGGCTGCGCTACAGGCCATGGACATCACGGTATCGTTTGAACCGGAAGCACTCGTCTTGTCGTTTACTCGATTTGGTAAACATCAGGTCGAGAGGGTACCCTACCAGGTGATTGAGCGAACGGAGACCGAGCTGGCACTCCAGCTTGAGCCGAGCGACTCAGAACCCCATATACTTCAGCGCGAGGGCGATGATTTGGTTCTGGTTCATGGTAGTCACCGCGCGTATTTGACTCGCAGGGCATCCGACTAGGTTCGTGTCGCGCTTCGATTTGTCCCGTCAAAGACGCAACGTCTCAATGTTAATCAACGAGCCCGACGTCGTTTTACCATCGTTCGGGGGCTGGACGTGCATCCAATTCGAAGGTCCACGCACCGGGGGGCTGATGGGCTAAATACCACGCCATGTCGGCGATATCGGCGGGAGCGATGAACTCGGCCGTGTCGCGATCTGGCATCCAGTTTCGGGTGCGGGGCATATCGACAATCCCATCCACCACGATATACGAGACATGAACCCCCTGAGGGGCGAACTCTTTCGCCAACGCTTGGGCCAACCAGCGCTGACCACCCTTTGCTGCCGCGAAGACCGAGGTCTTGGGACTGCCTCGCCAGGATGCGGTCGCACCGGTGACAATCAGCGAGCCGCCGTTATTGTTGGCCATCGTGGGTAAGGCCTCTTTGGCTACGTGAAAGAGGCCACCAACATTCACCGATAAGCTGGATTCAAGCTCCTCCGCGGTGGTGTCTAAAAAGGACTTAAAGACGCCAGAGCCCGCATTGTGAACCACCACGGTTGGCTCGCCAAGCTTCTTGCGTACCGTTTCGAATGCTCGAGCGACCGACTGCGCGTCGGCAACGTCGCATACGACCGCCACGCTGCCCTCAATCTCGGCGGCGTAGGTGTTGAGGGTGGCTTCGGTGCGCCCAAGTAACGCGACTCGATAGCCTCCAGCCGCAAAGCGACGCGCGTAGGCGCTTCCCAGTCCAGGTCCAATACCGGTGACCACGCATACCTTTTCACTCATTGCTTTGCTCCGTATTGGGGTTGTCGAGAGACTAATGCCGCGCGAACGTCGAATCAATGCGAGGGCTATTCCCGACGCAGAAGCCGGGTCTGCCGGATGCCGTCGTTTAAATCGAGCGTGTTGCCTTGACGGGTCACCGCCATCTGACGGCTCCCATCCTCACCCCAAGCCAAGGTGAGCGTGTCCGCCGTTTGATTCGCGATGGCATACGGCAGCCGAATCTCTTTGTATGCATCGAGCATCACCAAACCTATCCGGACGTGATCGCTCTCAAAGGTCAGTTTCAAATTGAGTGCATCGACAAAAGCCAGCGTCGGTTGTTGTTCGCCTAAGGGAGCGGCTTGAAACGCAGGGTATACGGCCAGGGATTCTGAGCTTAGATACCAGGTGCCCGCGAAACCATCGGGTGGATTAGGCGCAGCCTGAAAGGCAGTCGGCGCCTCTTGGGTTGGTGGAGGCGTAAACTCGCAAAGAAACATTATTTCGGTATCGCAAGGATAGCCGTACCATGCGTTCCGAGAGGCTAGAGAGGTCGCAACACACGTCTCGTCTGGATTGTTACTGGGCTGTCCGGAATCCCAAGCAGTGTAATCAACCGGCGTACCATCGACCCAAAGCCATGTACCATTCTCGGTAATCTTATCCAGTCCGATCCAATACGACGAGTCAAAACCCAAGTCAAAAGTGTTCCAGATTGTACCAATATGCGATTTCTCTTCTTCAGAATCAACGACAACAAGACTCGCTCCTAGAGACGTGCACCCAATTTTTGCATCTTGGTAGGTTCGCGGGTGATGACAGATCGCATAACGCCCCGATGGCATGCAGACTGGGCCATTTTCCTCGCTGCCCAGGCGGGGAATCTTCTTATTAAG
>JAYYQC010000273.1:0-10000 GCA_036128675.1 Myxococcota bacterium
CACCTTGGCTTTCCCCGCTTTCATCGGATAGTGGCTCCAGCCTCCACCGGTGGATACTTTCGCTCGGTATTCGCTCGTCGGTTTGACGATGGGAAGCCCGAGTGAGTTTTGTAAGTGTAACATTCCCTTAAGCTGGCCAGCCGCCATGTTAGCAAGCTCGGCCAGTGTATCGTTAATCATCTCCGAATCGACTTCGGTTGTCTCAACCGCGAACATCGCCGCCGATAGGCTTGTGCAACCCTGGAGGTCTGACGAGATCGCCAGGGTGAAGCCACCATCGCCGGGAATCGGGAGAACAGCGGTTGTGTGGTAGATGCCAACATCGTGCCCATCGGTTGCAGCCTCACAATCGAGGTCGAGCATGCTTGATGTCACATTGCTGAACATCTCGGCCAGGTTGTGATGATCTGGTATCATTGTGTGTTCAACTACCTTCGCTTACTCATCCTGTAGGGGTAATTTCGTTACGCCCCACACCTTAATGATAGATTGTGGTTCAATTCAGAGTTTGGATAAAGCCCCACGTGCGATCTTCGCGGCGTTTCGATCGCGTACCGACGCAGAGGGGTTGCTAAGGCCTTTATGGCGTCAACACTGTTCACAATTGTGCGCTCCCTATTTGGGCATTCTTATCCAAACGAATGTCGTTCACTTGAGGAGAGTGTGGCAAGTTCTTGGGGGCCAACGCAATCAATTTTTTGGCTCTCAGAGTGTATCTGAAGGTAGTCGCTAAGTGACTCGAGGTGCTCTACTTTTAGGTGAACAACCTTGCGGTGGCTTTGCACCGTGCCTCGCGCGACAAGAGCCGGGGTGCATATTAGCTTTTCTCGATGTTTTTCAAAGAGTTCACTTGGAATAACAAGGTTTATAAAACCAAACTCATCTTCAAGCGTGATAAAGAAAATGCCTTTAGCGGTACCAGGCCGCTGTCTTACGACGACCAAGCCGCTCGTGAGGACTTGTCGTCCTGATGGGCTATGATTCAGTGCATTCGAGTCCAAAATGTCGAGCGCTAAAAGTCGAGGCCTCAAGTAATGAAGAGGGTGGGGGCCCACACTTAGCTCAGCGGTTTTATAATCCGATGCGACCCGCTCCTGTCGGGTCATTTCACGGATATTGGGGTCATTGGTGTAAGGTAATGACGTGAAAAGTGGTTCGTTGTGTTTGAGGGTTCCAAGTTGCCACAGAGCTTGGCGTCGTGTCTGACCGAAAGGTGCAAGGGCCCCCGCTTCAGCCAGGCGCTCAAGTTCATCTGTTTGAAAGAGCGTTCGATTTTTAAAATCGCGCAAATTTTGAAACGGATGGGATTGTCGAAGTTCTAGCATGTGCTGAATCGCGGAGGCTCGGACGCCCCGAACAAATCGTAATCCGAGGCGCAGCGTGTCTTTCGACAAGAGCTTCGTCTCCCAATTAGATTCTTGGATATCTACTGGAAGCACGCGAACGCCCCGACGCTGGGCATCTTTGAGGAGCGTAGATGGATGGTAAAACCCCATTGGCCAAGCATTGAGGAGTCCGGCTAGAAACCCTGCGGGGTGATGCACTTTAAGATAGGCGGATGCATAGGCGATGAGCGCGAATGATGCGCTGTGACTCTCAGGGAAACCATAGAGAGCAAAAGACGAGATATGTTGAATAATCTGTTCTTGGGTTTTTTCAGGAATGCCATTTTCCGTCATTCCCTTACGTAGTTTGAGTCGAATATCCCGCATTTTCTCCTCAGAGCGCTTAAACCCCATTGCTCTGCGTAGTTCTTCTGCCTCTCCACCCGAAAAATTAGCGACGCTCATGGCCACGCGAATGATCTGCTCTTGAAAAATGGGGACGCCAAGCGTTCTTGCGAGTGCGGGCTCGAGAGCGGGATGTGGATAGCTAACTGCCTCGGTACCGTCCCGTCGCCGGAGATATGGATGAACCATTTCACCGACAATAGGACCGGGGCGCACCAGTGCAATCTCAACAACGAGGTCATAAAAGCAGGTGGGCTTCAGCCGTGGTAGCATTGACATTTGTGCTCGGCTCTCAACCTGAAACACACCGACAGTATCGGCTCTCTGTAGCAGTTTGAAAACATCCGGATCGTTCATAGGAAGCTTGGATAGGTCTAAGGAGATACCTTCAGCTCGTTTGATTTGCGGGAGCGCGTCTTCAAAAGCTGCCAGCATGCCTAAACCGAGAAGGTCGATTTTTATGATCCCGGTATTGGCGGAGTCTTCTTTATCCCATTGAATGACTTTTCGGCCGGCCATCGATGCGGGTTCGATCGGGACGACTGTGTCGAGTCTTCCTGCAGCAATGACCATGCCCCCTGAATGCTGTCCAAGATGTCTCGGCATATGGAGCAGAGATCGAGACAATTGCATCCACTGCAGAACCTTTGGGTCTCTTGGGGGGAGCCCAGCCTCTTTGAAGCGTTCAGCTAGGTCCTCCGATGTCTCTACATCGGACCACCGCCCTGCGATTTGGCTAGCCCTACTCAAGGCCTGTTCATCAAAGCCAAGTGCGCGTCCTGTTTCACGGAGTGCACTCTTTTGGCGGAAGGTAATGGTGTTGGCGGTCATGGCGGCCCCATGTGGTCCATAGCGTTCATAGACATATTGAATGACCTGTTCTCGGGACGAACCGCTTGGTAAGTCTAAATCAATATCTGGCCACTCTCCGCGCTCTTCTGAGAGAAAGCGTTCAAAGAGTAATTGCATGCCGATGGGGTCAACCGCGGTGATTCCGAGTGAGTAACAGAGAGCTGAATTGGCAGCAGAACCTCGGCCTTGAACCAGGATCCCATTTGATTTGGCATATTCGCAAATGTCGTAAACGATTAAAAAATAGCCTGCTAAGCCCAGTTTACCGATAATGCGAAGCTCGTGTTCCAGCTGTCTTATTATCTTGTTATCCAAGCTTCCATAGCGTTGAAACGCACGTGCCATCGTAAGTTCGTGTAGATGAGATTGCTCTGATTCTTCTTCTGGTAAGGGATATCGAGGAAACTGATAGCCAAGATTTTTAAAGTTAAATGCGCAGCGCTCGGTAACTTCTTCGGTATTTCTCAAGAGTTCAGGTGCATCCCAAAAGAGTGCGGACATTTCCTTCGGAGATTTAAGTCGACATTCAGCATTTGGCATTAAGGAACGTCCTGCATTTGCCAGCGTAGCTCGAGTGCGTATGCAATGAACCGTATCGAGTAGAGATTTTTGGTGGGCAAAAATCTGCATGACATCGTTTGTTGCAATGACGGGTAAACGAAGCATTTCGGCAATATCGCGAAGGCGTCTCTCAAGATGGCTACAGGCGCGAGTTAGGTGTCGATGGCACTCCACGACGAGATGGGGTGATTTAAAAATTCTCTTGAGCTTGGCGAGTGGAATAGCACTGATTGTTTCCAGCTTAGGCCCGGCGATACAGGTAAGACCCTCATGAAGTTCAGCAATGGTACCGAGCGTAATTTGGCAATGACCTTTTCGGTTTTGCGCGTGACCCAATGTAATCAGACGGCAGAGGTTTTGGTAACCAAGCTGTGACTCACAGAGCAAGCGGACTCTTCCTACATCAAGGATATCAATGGAAGCGCCAACGATGGCCCTTAATCCGTAAGCCTGTGCTGCTTGATGGAACTTGGGAATGCCGTAAACGCCGGCATAATCGCTGAGAGCAATCGCCTGATAACCCAAGTGTGCCGCGCGTTGTGCCAGGAGTTCTGGGTCCACAACGGAACGAAGGAAAGAGTAGTGGCTAGAAGCACCTAACTCGGTATACATGAGAAGACTGTACGTATGTTCAGTTGTTTAGGCAAGAAAAAACCCCGCATAGTGCGGGGCTTCTCGTTTGCCGTTCGTGCCTACTGAATGAGACTCATGACCTCGGACGGTGAGATTCTCTTAGCACCGCCACCAAAGTCGCTGCCGAGGATATCGCTGGCCAGCGCCTCTTTGCGGTCGGCTAGCTCCAAGACGCGTTCTTCGATGGTCTCCGAGCAGACGAGCTTGTAGACCAAGACCGTCTGGGTCTGACCGAGTCGGTGAGCACGGTCGGTCGCTTGCCGTTCGACAGCTGGGTTCCACCAAGGATCGTAATGGATGACCGTGTCTGCCCGCGTGAGCGTGAGACCGGTACCACCAGCACGAAGACTGACCACGATGACTGGCGGCCCTTCCGGATCTTGAAACTTGGCAACCACTTTATCCCGGTCGCGTGTTCCACCGTGCAGCCAGAGCGGATTGACTCCGAGCTTCTTGATGACCTGAATGATCCGCTTCTGCATTTCGACGAACTGACTGAAGACAATGATGCGGCGTCCGCTCTCCAAGGCTTCGCGCATGAGTTCTTCGAATGCCTGCAATTTGGCTGAGTCCGGAACCGAAGGCAGCGTCTCGTTGCCTTTGAGCAGCTCTGGGTCGCAGCAAACCTGACGGAGTCGCGTAAGGGCCGCCAAGATATCGAGGTGCGCTTTCTGAATCCCGACCTCTTGAACCTTTTCTTCGACTTCTTTGCGAAGGCGACCGGCCAAATGGTCGTAGAGTGCTCGTTGGTCTTCGTTGAGCTCGCAGCGGATGACGGTTTCGACCTTCTCCGGAAGTTCTTTCGCCACCTCGGACTTGAGGCGTCGTAGGATCAGCGGCTGCACGCGCGTTGCAAGCATCTCGAGTGCTTGTCCATCGCCGCGTGAGATAGGTCTTGCATAGCGTTTTCTAAATTGGCGAAGGCTTCCTAAGAACCCTGGCGCGAGGAAGTCGAAGGTGGTCCAAAGTTCCTCTGGACGGTTTTCAATCGGCGTACCGGTAAGCGCTAAACGACGCTCGCTTTTAAGCTGCCGAATGGCTGTAGCATTTTGACTTGCGGCATTCTTAGCACTCTGAGCTTCATCTAAGATGATATAGCGAAACTGGCGCTCTGAGAGCATTTCAGCATCGCGTCGCAAGACGCCATAACTGGTAATAATGACATCGATGTTGTCATCGAGGTCGATCTCGTAACGTAACTTCGGACTTCCGTGCCACATCGCGATTCGTATCGCCGGCGCGAAGCGCTGAATCTCATCCCGCCAAACCGTAACTACCGAGGTTGGCGCTACAACCAAGGACTGCCCGAATCCCTCGTCCTCTTTGATCTTGAGGAGCAATGAGATGGCCTGCATCGTTTTACCGAGACCCATATCATCAGCGAGAATACCGGTGAGGCGGTGCCGATGAAGCATGCTGAGCCAGTCCAGACCGCGGCGCTGGTAATCTCGCAGCTCGCCCTGAAGGGACTCAGGTTGTTCTACTTGAGCCGGCTTGTTGTCACTTGCCAACTCATCAAGCCACGCTTTTGTAGCGGCGTCCGCAGCTTTAAGTGCAGTCGTGTTGTTCATCATCCGAAGGAGGCCGATACAGAGTGGGCTGACTAAGATCCGCTCTGAATCAGCACCCATGTCTTCGAGGATGCGCAGGTTCTTTTTGAAATCTTCTGACGGCGCCACATATGAGCCGTCTTCAAGTCTGAGGTACTTTTGTCCGGACTGAAGCCAGAGCAAGAGGTCCTTCATGTTTAGGAGGGACTCAATGGTCTGCTCGGTCGTGATTGTTTCGCCCTGGTCGTTGGTCGTCTCGATCTTATCGGTGACATGAAACGCAAACGAGAGGTCCAAAAGCCCACGGTCCTCAAGCAGTTTAAGCTCGGTAGTGAGTTTGACGTCGTCGTGAAAGATCGGTGGCGATGATGAAAGCACGACCTCCCAGGTACTTGGGAAGATGCTCCGATCGCGGTCGAGCGCATTCAGAGCAAGCTCGCCACGCCCGACAAAGGCATCCGCCTCTCGACTGTATTTAAAACCTAAGCGACGAAGACGGGTTCGTGCCTCGTCCTCTGATGCGAGATCTCGCTCGATGAGACGTTCGGTATCGGGGACTTCAATATGAACTGCATTCGATTCGACTGCATGGGATGCAGGGACGCGGACGCCCTGATATTCCGCCTCAAGCTTGACCTGGACCACGATCGCGTCGGGAATGTCGGGCTGCCAGACGTAGACGATGAACTTATCCGGAGGGCCACGGTGGACAGCGAGTAAGGAGAAGTCTTCTTCAGGAACGCCGACGGCACGCAGTTCTCGGCTGAGTTGGTCACGTCGTGCTGGCGTCATGCCTGGCCCGGTTAAAGGGATGATGCCGCCTGCACCCCAGCGAGCAAGCTGCCAGGGCTCATCGGTTTTGATGAGGGAAGCGCGTGCGTTCTTTAAGAGGTAAGCGACTGGTCCTGCGAGAACCCTTCCATCTTCGACGCCGTGCCAATCGCCGTCTTCATCGATGAAGCCAAGCTCAAGCAGTGGAGAGCCTTTCTCGGTTTGGCTACCTCGTGCACGCGGAATGAGCTCAATTTCGGTCATACGCAGACGCGTGCCTTCAATATAGGTCTTCCGTCGGGTGAGAAGGGGGAGTAGACGGGCGACCTGCGCTTCATTTACATTCCCGTAGACCTGCCCAGAGCGTAGCTCACGGACGATCTCTAAATCGACAGGGTGGAGGGTCTTAATGATGTCTCGGATCTCGAACTCTGAGATTCGTTCGCCTCGTTTGTGCCCCGGGATTAGCTCGAAGCCATGCGAGCGACTCAGTGGGCTGAGGGAGTAGACAAGACGGGTTGCGTCCAGACCAGTATTGACGTCGGCGCCGAATGATGCACTGCGTGAATATACCATTCTCAGGCCTATACACGTTTTTCGTTTAAAGGTCTTCGACTTTTGACGCACTAGGACAAATTGACAAACAAAAAGGTACGTCTGCCGATCTCGGTGGGTTCAGAAATCGCTTATTCCTCGGATTCCTTGGAATCTTGGACTTTTATAACCGGGATGTCGTCGAGGTCGCTACCTTGTGGATTTTTCTTCTTGGTTGCGCGGGCCTTTTCGGCTTCCGCCTTGGCTTTCGCGTCTGCTTCTGCTTCTGCTTCGGCGCGGGCTTTCTCGGCCGCGGCTTTGTCCTCAGCCTCTAGCTTGGCGAGCCGTTCCTCTTCTTCCAGTTTCCTTTTCGCCTCTTCGGCACGCTTGCGTTCCGCCTCGGCACGCAGACTCTTGGTTTCTAAAACCGTCGCACCGGCAAAGACGACCTGGAGGTCACCGTAGCGCGCGATGAATTGTGGCCCGGCTTGAGCACGTTCAGCTTCATTTGTTGCAACGCCGACTGCTACTCGAACTTCGGCGTTGCTCATTCCTGAGATAACCTTCTTGTTTTCAATAGCTTCCTTTACCTCAGGCGAGCGAGTCGCGAACCATGATTTAAGCCATGTCTCGCTTTGGAAACGCTGATTCATCGCCCCCCGTAGCTCAACCCCGGTCTGTGCACCGACGGGGAGCACAGCGATAAAGCGTCCCTTTTGTTCTCCTTCGCGTACCTTAAAAATGACACGAAGCTGACCGTCGGCTGGGTCATTTTCTGCGCTGAGTGTTCCCGGCCACATGGAGGTTGTGGGAGGTATAAATCCTTCAATTTGAACCGGAGTACCGATGGGAAGGGTCTTTCCACCGGCAGCAAGCGAGTGTTGGTACCCATCTGCATCGGTCACGACGAAGGCATCGAATGGGCGAGGATCGGCTAAGTTCGCGCTGAAATCGTTGAGTCTTGGACCGATATTGAATGTGTGACCCAGAACAAATTTCTTATTCTCAAAACTATGGGTGAGTTCAGATTCCAGACTTGAGTTCCATGCTGCGACAGGGTGGATATCTTTGGTGTGTCCGCAACCAATTAAAGTCACTAGGCCAAGTGTTATCGCTGCTCTTCGAATCATTTTTCTCCCCTTTTCGTAAAACCTCGGTATACTCTCGGGGCGGTATTATTTCGTTTGGTAAATTGCAACCACTTGGAAAGTGAGATTGATGCAACGGAAGCCAAATTTCGAACTCTCCGATGGACGACTTCAGATTATCTTCGAAGAGATACCCCGAGATGAATTTGTGCAGCGTGCCGTTACGATCGAGGTTGATGAAGCGAGAGAAATCCTAGCGATTGAGCTCTATGATGCGAGCTTAGGAATTCTACGTTGGCGCCGTGGTGCGGGGCTTGGAAGGCTCAGGCGGTGGCAACATAGTAATAAGCGCGAAACCATTTTAAGCGATGACCATAGCTACTATTCGACATCTCTCGTGATGTCTGAAGCCGACGACGGTGAAACCCCGTACCCAATCCCACTCTTAGGTACTTTGGGGGATGAAAGAGTGGAGACCATTCTTCGAGAAGTCTTGATGAGTGGTAAGACCGAGGTGAAGTTACCGAAGAGCCTTATTTAGAGTGGGAACATTGGTCATCACGTGAGAGTTGTCGAAGGGTTTCGAGGAATTCATTTACATCGTTTATCTCGTGGTCAAATGAGAACATCCATCTCACGGTGTTGGAGCTTTCCTCCCAGACATAAAAGAACGCACTCTCTCGGAGAGTCTTATTCCAGTGCTTAGGGATTCGAGCAAAGACGCTGTTCGCTTGGGTCTTCTGTATTATTTCGACACCGGGAATCTGTCTGGATTGCTCGCTGAGGTGGTTGGCGAGGTCGATCCCAATACTCGCCAACTCGCGCCAATAGTCGCCTTCAAGGAACACCTTGAACTGCGCCGCAAGAAATCTTGTTTTGGAGGGAAGCTGCATCATCTGCTTTCTCAAATAGCGAAATCTCTCCTCGAGTGACTTATCGAAGAAGATGACTGCTTCTGCGCCGAGAAGTCCATTTTTAGTACCCCCGAAAGAAATGGCAGCCGCACCACTGGACTGTGCAATTGTTTCAAAATCGACATTTAGTTTCGCTGCTGCGACCGAAAAGCGGGCACCATCGATATGGAGCTTGAGCTTAAGTTCCTGACAAAGATCTCTTAGTTCCTCGAGTTCTTCCAGACTGTAGAGAGTGCCCCATTCGGTAGGCTGGGTGATAGAGACGACATAAGGCTGAGCGAAGTGCTGGTCACCACGCCTTACAATCTCTTCACGAATCTGATGGGGCGATAATTTCCCATCAGGGGATTCTACTGGAATAAGCTTGATACCGCCCACCGCTTCAGGTGCGGCACACTCGTCCAAGTTCAAATGAGATGATTTAGCGCAGATGACAGCATGCCATGGTTCAAGCAATGTCTTCAGGGCTAGGACATTGGCCGCTGTACCATTGAAGACCCACTGCGCGCGCGCTTGAGGTCCGAATGCCAGTTTGAAGAGCTTGCGGGTTTCCGCTGAGAGCGTATCCGTTCCATAAGCTGCAGCAGAGCCGACGTTGGCCTCAATAATCGCTTGGAGAATCTTTGGGGCAATTGGAGCGTGATTATCGCTTGCGAAGCTCAGCTTATCGTTGTCTCTTTTCACGGCATTATCCTGCGATACTAATCCATTCTCGGAGTGTCTTTTCGATACCATCGGCACTGGCATGGCGGCTAATCAAAGCGTCAAGTCCCGCATCGCGACAACGTGCTTCCATCGCCGTGCCCGCCTCGTTCGACAGGAAGATAAGAGGGGGGCAGGGGCGACCCTGAAGATGATTTTTAAGTGCAGAGGCCACTTCTAAGCCGTCGATTACCTCCAAGTCATCTCCTAAAAGCGCACCGGCATAGTCCTCTGCTACCAACTTTTCGAGAGCTTCTTCTCCATCCTCTGCGAAATCAGTATGCAGACCCAACGACTCAAGCCTCTGATGCCAAGCTAGGCGTGAACCTTGATTCGAGTCAGCAATGAGAATGCGGTTGGTCGCGAGCGCCACGCCAGGTCTCGAACTCCGAGTGGTGTCGGTGGGCGGTTCGATGACGGGTTGAGCCTGAAGTTGGGCAAAGTCTCGGTCCTTGAAGGGGTACCGTAGGAGATTTGCTAATTTGGGACATTTCGAATTGGGTGCTGCAACCCGTGGTCTTTCATCGAAGCTCATTGGAGATAGATTGTCGAAGGTATCGCTGGATTCCTCCAATAGATGGAGCCAGAGGGGGATCGAAGGCTGAGTTTCCATTCGTTCATCCGCGATTACCCAATGATAGGACTTGCCTTGCGCAGCCATCGCA
>JAYYQC010000274.1:0-16485 GCA_036128675.1 Myxococcota bacterium
GAGGTTAACACGATAGCTTCAGCCGGACTTGACGCTTCATGAACATCGAGCCGGAAAGCTTCGATTCTTGCGCGGCACAGTTCTCGGACAGTGTCGTCCTCTGTGCAGAGTAATACCATCTGTTGAGGGGCATCATTGATTTGGTTTTCTCGAGGTTCGACCGGCAGCAAAACGGTGAAAGTTGCACCACCTCCAAGTGTACTTTCTACCGAGATACTGCCTTCCATGAGATCGACCAACTGTTTTGAAATTGCCAGGCCTAAGCCAGTTCCACCGTACTTGCGTGTGATGCTTCCATCGCCTTGCTGGAATGCCTGAAAGAGACGCGCCTGGGTTTCTTGGGTCATACCAACGCCACTGTCCCTGACACTGATGGACAGGATCGGGTCTGATGCCGCCCGATAGCCTACCGTTACTTCCACCATTCCTTCATCGGTGAATTTAATGGCGTTGTTTACGAGGTTCGTGATGACCTGCCGGAGTCTCCCAAGATCAGCGATAAACCAGCGTGGTACGCCTGGCTTGAACCTGACCGCCAGTTCGATTTCTTTCTCTTCAGCGGTGACGCGGAAAAGGTCCACAATATCATCGATTGCTCGGTAAATATTGAATTCAATGAGGTCAAGTTGGAGATGTCCGGACTCGAGCTTTGAGAAGTCCAAGACGTCGTTAATAATATGAAGGAGTGACTGAGAGCATGATGAAATAGATTCGCAAAATTCCCTTTGTTCGGCTTCAAGTTCAGTGTCTAAAAGGAGACTCGTGAGTCCCATAATCCCATTCATGGGTGTTCGGATTTCATGAGACACGTTAGCCAAAAATTCTGATTTTAGCTTCGCTGCATCCAACGCCTTGTCTCGCGCACTTTCGAGTTCTGCTTCGTACTTTTTTAGATTTGTGATGTCTCGAACCAAGCAGACTCGGATACTCGTCTCGACACTCTTACGCTGGAGGTTCGAAGAACTCACCAAAAGCGCTTTACCGTCCTGACTGACTGCGTGCTCTTCGGCAAAGCTTTCCGGGGAGTGCTGAGATGACTTCCGACCATCCGTCGTTCTGGATTCACCGGGCAGATCGAAGATGATAAATTTTTCGAGAGCCTGACCCATGAGTTCTTGACGGCTGAGCCTCGTCAGAGTCTCTGCCGCCGCATTGACTGCTACTATCTTGCCCTGGTGGTCGACCGCGAAGAGTGCATCGTTCATCCCTTCAAGCAAAAGTTCCAGCCAGTCGTTTTGGTGACGGAGGCGATTTGTGCGTTCCTCCACGGTGGCTTCGAGGTCTACTTTGTATTGCCGCTGTCTGCGAGACTGTTCTTCGAGTTCGTCGACCATCTGATTGAAGCCGTCGGCGAAATCGCCGAGCTCATCATCGCCCATCCGGGTTGCTCGACTTGAACGGTCACCCGCCCGAATGCGCTCCATGGTTGCAAGGAGGTTCACGACGGGTTTGGCCAACCGACTGTGGAATTTGACTGCGAAAAGGATGGCTAGGCTAATGCAAAAGAGTGCTGTCACCAGTGCATACCCGAGCTGGATGGCAATCTGGGAATAATGGAAAAATGGGTTGGCGGCTACCGTGACATGCCCGATTTGTTTTCCGGCGACTTTGATGCTCTGAGACACCTCTCGCCATGAGTTGCTTCCTAAATTAGGTTGAATCGCGGGTGCGGGGTTCAGTTCGGGGTCGAGCCAAGTATTGGTAATGGCACCACTCACATTGGTGACAGCTATCCAGGCGAGGGCTGGGTCGCCAACATTCAATGCTAGGACTTCATCGACGCGGTCGAAGTCGCCGAACTCGAGAGCCGGAGCAATGGAATCTGCGATGAGAGTGGCGCGGTTCTGCAGAGATTCGGATGAATCCTGTACCCGCTCGGCGATGTTGACCCCGCCCAGGACCAGGACCATGAGGAGAAGCGCGGCTGCGCTTACCATTGCATTCTGAAGAATAAATTTCTGGCGGATGGGTAGCCGCTGGTACCATTGCTGAATCACTCTTGGACCATAGCGAAAAAATGAGTCGAGGTCACCGACGATTCGCCTCTTGAATTTCGGTGCCACTTTGGTCGACTATTCGAGTGAGAGGGGTGTGTACGATGGGTGACTACAATAATGATCCGCACTTTCAGGAGCTTCGGAGGTTGGTGGCCGAGCTTCTGAGCCGCAACATGGGCGAATACGAGGTGGACGACACTCTCGGGCCCATGAATGAAGTGGTCTCTGGGGTTAAGGTCTTGGTGGAGGCCGACGTGTTGCGGCGCCTTCCTGCGCATCGCTTTCAAGAGATTCTCACCTCGGCTGTATCAACTCAGTGGTATGACAATATTCTGAATTCGCTCGCTGAGCTTCTTCTTGTTGTTGGGCGCTCTGGGATCATTCAATCGGCGAACCAGGCTGCGTCGGTGATGCTCGGATTTGAGAAGGACGATTTGGTTGGCCGGAATATCGCCGAATTTCTCTCATCTGACACGGTCGACCTCGAGGTTATGAGCTCAAGGGACGTGGAGTCCGATGAATCGCGAAATGCGGCAAGACATTTCTTGAAGGGCAGCAAGGGTGAAAGGGTTCCAGTGTCCTTTTCCAGTTCTCGGATTTTTGACGATGATGGTCATTTGCGCGCCATCGCTTGCGTCATGCGGGATATTCGAACGCGGCTAAAGACCGAAGAAGACCTTCGACGCAGTGAGGAGCGCTATATGCTTGCATGCCGGGGGGCGAATGACGGTCTTTGGGAGTGGGACGGCCGCTCGCGGAAGACCTTTTATTCTCACCGTTTCTGTGAGCTTCTTGGCTTCGAAGAAAATCAGTTGGATCCTTCGGTAGAGTTGATCACTGGTTTGGTTCACGAGGACGATCAGGCTGAGTTATCCCGAGCGATTGAGGAGCACCGACCTGACGAAAGCCCCTTTGATGTGGAGTGTAGAATTCGGACTTCCGATGAGGGCTACCGTTACTTCAATCTACGAGGACTTGGCCTACGCGACGGTAACGAGGGAGAGACGCGGCTGGTAGGTTCGATCCGCGATATCACTGAGCGAAAGCAAAACGAAGAGCTGCGAACCAGATTTCTCGAGAAAGTTATTTCGGCGGAGGAAGCCGAGCGGCGTCGAATCGCCCGGGAACTTCATGATGAGACAAGTCAGTCGTTGACCAGCTTGATGGTAGCCCTAAGGGCAGTCGAGGCTGCCCTGCCTACTGAAGACCTTCGACTGCGATTGGAAGATATCCGAAAGCTCGCTGGCGGAACACTGGAAGAAGTGGGTCGGTTGGCGAGGGGCCTCCACCCTAGTGTTCTCGATGATCTGGGATTTAAGCCTGCGCTTGAAAAACTCACCCGCGACTTCTCAAGGGCTCACCAGATCAAGGTCGATATTCATGTCGGCTACGGTAGCAGCGGAGAACGCTTACCTCTCATGATTGAGACAACGCTTTATCGAATTCTACAGGAGGCCCTGACCAATATTGCTAAGCATGCGCAGGCTTCGACGGTCAGTATTGTCGTGGAGCGACGCCCCACCAAAGTCTCGATGATTATTGAGGATGACGGGGTCGGCTTTGACGTTGAGGCGATGTCTATCAATCGAGCGGTCTCTGAGTCCGGTGGGCTCGGTCTTCACGGGATGCGCGAGAGGGCCTCTCTCCTCAAGGGCGATTTAGAAATCGAGTCAACGAAAAGCGGCGGTACATCTCTCTATGTTTCGATACCTTCACCCTAAGGTGCTGCTGCGGGGCGACCTTCCTTTAGTAAGACCAATTCCTCTGCGCTCGTTGGATGTATCGCTAGCGTTTCATCAAATTGCGACTTTGTAGCCCCAGCGGTGAGGGCAACAGCAAAGCCTTGAATCATCTCTGCCGCGTCGTCGCCGGCGATATGTACACCTAGGACTTTGTCGGTTTCTTTATGTCGGATGAGTTTCATAAAGGTTCGAGGCGTCTCTTCTTTTGAGGTAAACGAATATTTGAGTCCCCCAAAATGGGTCTCAAAAACCTCGGCTTGATTTCCAAACCGGTCAAAAGCTTCTGACTCAGTTAAACCGACCGTTCCGATCGGAGGGGTAGTAAAGACTGCTGTCGGGATGAGTTCGTAATTGACCGCAACATCTCGTTGGTCGAAGAGGCGGTCGGCAAGGGCGCGTCCGGCGCGGATTGCAAGAGGCGTAAGCTGGGCGCGCCCAAGGACATCACCAACCGCAAAGATGCCGGCGTGTGAAGTCTCATGTCGCTCATTGACCAGAATACCGCCATGGTTTGGGTCGACTTGTACTCCCTGTGCTGCCAGACCAAGCCCCGAAGTATTCGGGGTCCGCCCCAGTGTTCCAAAGAGCGTCAAGTCCGACGTAACCCGTTTCGTCTCACCCTCGTGTCTGAATGAAATGTTGAAGCTCCTTGGCTTTGATTCAGAGACGCTTTCAATAGTTGCTCCTTCGAAAAGAGTGACCCCGCGTTGCTTGAGATGCGTCTTACTCCAGGTCTGGATGCCGGTGTCGAAGCTTCGGAGCACTTGTGAACGTACAAGGAGCGTGACTTTGGTCCCCAGCCCAGCCAGTAGGGATGCATATTCAACCGCGATATAGCCCCCGCCTATGATGACCGCGTGCTCTGGGCGCTCCTGGAGTTCCCACAGAGCATCGCTTGTTGCGACGTGATTGGCTCCATCAAAGCGCGGGAGTCGAGGGGTTGAGCCGGTCGCGATGAGAATGTGCGATGCGTCGTAGCGGGTATCCCCAACCACCACACTCCCCGGCGCACCCAGTGAGCCACGACCCCGAATAAGCGTTACATTGTGTTGGTCGAGATAGCGCTCATGCATGGACTCAAGGTTTTTGACGACATTGTCTCTGCGACGTTTAAGTTCGCCCCATTGATGGGTGCCAAGGTTCGCCTCAAGAAAACCGTAGCCAGGTGCCAACGATTCGACTTTTTTGAGCTCCGAAGCGTAGACCATAAGTTTCTTGGGAATGCAGCCGCGAATAACGCAGGTCCCACCGACCCGGTCCTCTTCTACGAGCGCTACTTTGGCTCCATACGCCGCAGCTCTTTTTGCGGCGGCAAGTCCACCGCTGCCACCTCCGAGCACCAAAAGGTCAAAGTGTGCTTGGCCACCGGAATTGGACATTGGGGACTCCTCGGACTAACTATCTAGAGTGCAAAGGTTGACGGGTTTATCGTTCAACCTGTGGGGGAGTGACAATGGCGAAAAAGCAGAAATCGAGCAAGATGGGCATGGGGATAATGGCCGGTGGTGTGGTAGTTATTATCATCGCCGTGTTTTTAGGGCCGAAATTGGACCGGCCGAAAGCCAAGCCGCGCCCGAATGTCTACGAGGGGGTGACACTTCAAGAACGGCGTCTCCAAGTGATGGCTCTGGATGCCTTACGGCCGAAGGTTCGAAGTTGTTACCGCGAATATGCTCAGCAGAATGAATTTCTAGAAGGCATCATTGTCGTGAGCTTCGTGGCCGAGTGGTTTGATGCGCAGGCGATGTTCCCGGAAGTTCGCTTAGAGGCTCCGCGTGCGATTAACACTAAGTCTCTCGAAGATAGGGTAGAGCTTGCTACCCGGCGCCTAGATAAGGCAAAGACGCCTCGGCTCTCAGATGAGGAAAAGTTAGCTGACGCAGAGGCTCAGCTCAAAGAAGCGACCGATGCCAATGGCCTCGTAGAGAAGCTTGATGCGTGTCTCAAGAAGCGCACCAAGAAGCTCATTTTCGAAGTTGAAGAGGACCGTCCAGATGGGGAACTTGCTTTGGTCTTTCCCTTTGCCTTTTCAATCGAGTAAATATCTTGAGAATATTCTATTAGAACGCTTTCCCACCTTTCTTAAGTGTCCCAAAATCGATCGAGTAGTTTGATCATTTCGGCCTACTTTGACGCGGCGTGTGCAGGAAACTACGAGATAAGAAAGATAGAAGACTGAAATATATACAAATTTTCATGTAGGTTAAAGTGCGAGTACTTTTGCGACGAAAAAGTGAAATCTATTCGATCGATTCGATCATCTCAATGTTGACCGTAGATCCAGTAGAGTCTATCCAATAGATATGGCTTCACTGACCGCTTCTGACATCAAGGCTTTAGAAAAGCGCTATCGAGAGGGCGTAAGCTCCGCGGATATCGTCGAAGTCTTTCAGAAGGCGGGTGAGCGGTTCAGTGAGGCGACGCTTCGGAAATATGTCCAATTGAATCTATTGCCCAAGTCGAAACGCGTGGGGACGCGGGGCAAGCATAAGGGTTCAAGTGGTGTCTATCCTGTGTCGGTGCTGCGGATCATCAACGATGTGAAACGCGCACTCGAGGCGGGGGCGACGCTTGAGGAGATCCGGTTAAGCGGGATTGGGTTAAGTGCAGAAATTGAAGAACTCAAGCGAGCGTCTGCCGAGCTTGCGGAACGTCTGAATGAGGCCGTCGGGCATCAGCCTGACCTTGTTCAGGAGGCGCTGGTAAGTGAGCTCTTTCGGTTAAAGCGTTCGTTAACTCGACAAATTGAAGAGATCGATGAATTTGCGGGCCGACTTAGTGTGGGGCAAGTCAGTTCGTGAGCTGTGGTTGCGTGGGGGAATCACGGCGCAAGTTGTAAATGGGTCTGGGGACGGACCAGAGAGTTTCGTGGCGCATAGGCGACACGTTAGGAGGAAACATGGCAAGGCGAGCTGAAGAGGATGCGCGTTCTGAAAAAGCTGGTCGTAGTGTGGGGGCTGGGTTGCAGCCTTCAACATCATCGCGGCGGGAACCCGCGAGGATTTCTCGTGCGGACCAAGACCACCCGTTGACTGCGAGCGCTAGCACGCGGGCAACCATTCGACCGAAGACGTTGTCGCGTCGGGAAATGCAACGCGAGAAGCGTCGTCGTGAAAAGGCGGGTGAGCGTCTTGAGATTATTCCGTATCAGCGCCCGTCGACTCGCTCGGAGTGCGTAGACGGTCCTCGGCCATGCCTCTACGTCGCCTGTAAATACCATCTCTATCTCGATGTGAATCCGGAGACAGGATCTGTGAAGATTAATTTCCCGGGCATTGAGCCTTGGGAAATGGCCGAGACCTGCGCTTTGGACGTGGCCGAAAAAGGCGGAATTACGTTGGAAGATGTTGGGGAAATTCTCAACCTGACACGTGAACGAGTTCGCCAGGTCGAAATGGATGGTCTTACCAAAATGCAGCAACTTTCGCAGGATTATGAACTCGATGCCTTCATGGGCTGGGAATCTGATCAAAGCAAAACCGGCTGAATCTAGCGGTTGTACGCGAGCCTATTCGCTGAGCCCTTGGCATGCTATCCATCATTATTGTTCATTATGATACGGCCGAGGAACTGTGTGATTGCCTCGATTCCTTGCAACAGATTCCTCCATCTGTTGAGGTAGTCGTTGTCGATAATCACTCTCCCATACATCCGGAACGCGCACGTAAGCTCGTCGAAGTTCATCCACAAATGCGCTGGGTGGATACGGCGGCCAACCTCGGGTTTGGTGGTGCCGCTCATGTAGGGGTGAGCGAGGCGACGGGTGATAACTTTCTAATCCTTAATCCGGATAGCCAAGTTCTTCATGCCAACTGGTATCAGTTTGAAAAGGAACTCGCCGCTGGAGAGATTCTCTGTGCCGACCTCGTCTCTCCGAGTGGACAGGTCGAGCTTCCGGGCTGGTTTAAGCCGAGCTTTGCCTCTGAGCTCTTACGAACCTATGCGCAGCGACGCATCGATCGGGGGCGTGATTGGCCGGCACGTCTTTTGCGCCGCCAAGGCTTAATGACTGATCAGCTCGCTTGGGTGACCGGTGCAGCCTTGGGTATATCTCGCCTGGTCTGGGAGGATTTAGGTGGCTTCGACAGGACATTTTTTCTTTTCTTTGAAGATATTGACCTCTGCCTTCGTCATCGAAAGCGGGGAGGACGATGCGGCGTGAGTCGAAATCTCAAGGTCATGCACACTCGGGGCGCAGCGTCTCGGCGTCACAGCGACTTCGCAGAATCCCACTATAGGGAAAGCCAAGAAATCTTCTGGGACCGTCATGGTGATTGGTGGTCTCGCCGTTGGATGAAGTTGGTCAATCGCATTCAACGTCGTCGCTCGAAGTTACGCTACCATTGGAGAAGGCGTCGATGAGAGCAGCCCTGTTAAAGAGCACTGTTTTGCTGTTCACCCTGTTGGTGTCGGTTTCGGCGGTAGCCCGTCCGCTTACGGTTGGTTGGGGCAATGCGCTCGACCACTGGATGGCCTCCACCTGGACTGAGCCGCTAGAGACTGGCGCTGTCATTCGGTTTTGGCGGCCGCCAACACTCCTGGTGAGTCCTACGAAGTCTGCGCCAAGTGCTGAGGTACTACTCGCGACAGCGGATCAATTCCTTGGGGTTCCCTATGTCTGGGGTGGGGTTTCACCCAACGGATTCGATTGCAGCGGCTTCACAAATGCAGTTTACGCCAAGCATGGATATGACCTCCCCCGCGTGTCGCGAGATCAGTTCAAGGTTGGGGTTGAGGTGAGTCGCTCAGGTTTAATGCCGGGAGACTTGCTCTTTTTCTCCCAGCAACCGGGTCGGGGAAAGATTTCGCATGTCGCGATTTACGTTGGAGACCAGACATTTATTCATGCTGCTCGAGGAAAGGCACGGGTCACGTATGACCGGCTGACATCCAACTATTATTCCAAACGCTTTAGGGGTGCGCGTCGAATGCTGACGCTTCCGCCTGGTCAATATTCAAATCATTACGGTGGTCCACTCAAGGATAAGCTCTACGCATCGCAGCGCTCCGCGGATAAAGCACCGCCACCGGCGAAAGTCGCATCAAAACATCTGGCGAAGACCGGCACCTCCGCAAATAGTGCATCAGACGAGGCTATGTTGGCGGCTTGGGGGATGACAGGTTCGGGGGATGCCCCGGTTGAGGATTCAATTGAGTCGAAGCCTTCACAGCTCTCAAGCGGGTTTTTAAAAGGCGCACTCTCCAGTGTGGGCCCGGCGCTTGTATCGAGAGAGGAAACCGCACTTGGCGTACGAACTGCGTTCGGCGGTCAAGATGGATTGGCTCAGGCATTCTTACTCCCGTACTTCACGTATTTCGGTCACGATAACGCGCTACAGGTGGATTTAGGGGTTCCCTTGGTTATGCCTTTACAAGGAGTAGACGGAGGATTCGAGTCTTACTTTAAGACATCTTGGGATGAGATACGTGACTATACAAAAGTCATTCGGGATCTCCGGTATGGTCAAAAGGAATCGGAGTTTTTCTTCGCGTTGAGCCGTCGAGCATCCGCAACTCTTGGTCATGGAACACTCGTGAGATATTCGACGCCTAACCTGGCCATGCGGAATGCGCCTGGTTTCGTTGTCGATCCCGATGCCCTCAGTCTAGAGTTTGACTGGTTCTCGAAGTCCTCCGGTATCGAAGTTTTTGCAGACGATGTTTTCTCTCCCTCCGTAGCAGGTATGATGATATTTCTGCGTCCAGACCTTCTGACCAACGAGCTCGGTTTCTGGAAGAGACGTCTCTCCGGGGCGCTCACGATTGTTGCTGACCCAAGTGCTCCGATCAATGCTGGTGCTGATAAGACAACACTTCTCGGAATCGGACTCGATGCCGAAGTGAAATATTATAAGAGTTCGCGTATCGACTTGAAAGCATACGTTGATGCGTCTTCATTGATCTCTGAAGACCTCAAAAGTGCCGGCTTTACAGTTGGAACCTTGGCACGGATGAACTTCGCCGGGCGTAGGGTTCATGTCGTACGTTCACGATTGGAGTATCGCTACTCCAGCGCTGACTATCTACCAGGCTATTTTGGGACCGACTATCGCCTTACGCGGCGCGCACCATTCGGTGGAGGCCCAACGCGCCTGGACCGTTTGGCGGCGTTGGATGGTGCCGGGGCGAGGCAGGGAATCCTCGCCGAGTTTATCTACCATTACACTGGACTCTTTTCTGGAGGTGTTCTTTATGAGGCATCGGAGCTTCCGGAACCCAATAATGAGACGCTCGGGATTGGCAATTTCATGGCACATCTTGCCATCAATGATCTCTATTTCCCTGGCAGCCGTCGCGCTATTCAACTCAACGCGAGTTACCATTTACGAGACTTCAAGACCTGGGGACGGTTTGCAGATATTCGTCGAAAGAACGAGTACCTAGCCTTAGGAATTCAAGCCTCGATTCTCGATGTGTTGGACGTAGGCGTCTCGGTTAGGAAAGGTCCCGGGCTGGCTGTCTCTGATGTGAGACCGGTTGGTTGGGATGCGATGTTTTCGGCATCGATAGGGTATGAGCTCTGATGGCTCTCAAGGTCGCATTGGTTCACGACTGGCTCGTGAGCCAGCGTGGTGGTGAAGCGGTCTTGGAGACCCTGGTCGAGCTCTTTCCAGCTGCTCCGATTTATACGTTGGTCGTCGACCGAACTAGGATCTCAAAAAAATTAAGCGGGCGTGATATTCGGCCAAGCTTTTTACAAACTTTACCTGGTGCAGGGCCCGAAGGATTTCGAAAGTTCCTGCCCTTGTTTCCAAGCGCCGTCGCGGGTTGGGATCTCGATGGATTTGACCTTATCATCTCCACGTCTCATTGTGTAGCGAAGGCTGCTGGTGCTCGGCAGAACATTCCGCACATCAGCTATGTTCATACACCCATGCGTTATATTTGGGATCAATGGGAGCATTATGCGCCATCCTCGCCTCTCTTGCGTACGGCAGCCACCCCGGTACGGGTCGCTCTACAGCGCTGGGATAGCGCGTCAAGTCAGCGCTCGGGCTTGAGGCTATTGGCGAATTCAAATTTTGTAGCGCAAAGGATCAAACGCGTTTGGAAGCGGGAATCGCACGTGGTTTATCCGCCGGTAGATACGGATTTCTTTTTTGCGACTGCAGAACAAGAACGTTCATATTGGTGCGTGGTTTCAGCTCTGGTTCCTTATAAGCGGGTCGGGTTGGCGGTTGAGTGGGCGAATCGATTTGAGCGTCCGTTGATTGTGGTCGGGGAGGGGCCCGAGCAAAAGCAGCTGGAACGGTTGGCTGGCCCCACCGTACAGCTAAAGGGAAGGGTAAGTCGGCAGGAGATTCGGGATGTTTTCGCGGGAGCACTTGGTCTTATTTTCCCTGGAGTCGAAGACTTCGGAATTGTGCCACTCGAAGCGATGGCGTCTGGTGTGCCCGTCCTGGCTTTTGGCGAGGGAGGTGCTCTTGAAACGGTCTCGATTGAGGCACCGCGAGAAACTGGTGCTCTCTTTGATGAGTTTAAAGCCGATTCCATTGAAGAGGCTGCCGTTCGGATCACGAAGGGCTGGGAAGAGGGAAAGTTTACGCGAGACGCACTGAGGACATGGGCGGCGCAATTCAGTATCCAGCGCTTTGAAGACCAGCTACGGTGCGCGATTCAGGATGAACTTGAAAGTCTTGGATTTGATAAGAATATGATATAACTCAGTAATTTTTAGGACTTTGGAAGGTAAGAGACCTCCCAGGTCCACTTGGATTGACCGTTTCAATGCATTGTGTCATTGGACAAGAAACCCGGAAACCGACGCGAAACGAATGAGTATTCTCAGCCGACATCACCGCCTCTTCGAGAGCCTGATCATCCTTTCCGATGCTCTGATCGCTGGGTTCGCGTTTGTTTTGGCGCACCAGCTCCGTTTCTCCTTTCCCGAGCTTCTGCCGTTTGGTGAGGTATCACCCAGAGATGAGACACTCTGGCTCTCAATTCTCGCCATGTTGATATGGCCGCTGGTGGCCAGAATTGGTGGACTCTATCGAAGCCGTCGTGCTGAGAAAAACCTCGGTGAAGCGTTTCAGATAGTAAAGACGAGCTTAGGTGCACTGGTTGCGCTCGTGATGATCGCCTACTTCACGCGGGACCATCGCTATTCCCGTCTGACGCTCCTACTGTGGGCCGCATTGACCCCTTGCCTGGTCTTTTCTGGACGGCTGGTTTTGCGCTGGGTCTTGAGTCAGCTGCGGCGCTACGGGTTGAATTTGAGACATATTGTCGTTGTGGGGGATGGAGATTCAGCCAAAAGCGTGGTCGATACCATTCTTGCCGATACATCGCTCGGATTGAATATCGTGGGGCATGTTGGAGATAAGCCAGCGCATCCCGAGGTGCCCTATTTGGGAACTTTCGATGCCTTGCCGGAGGTTGTTCAATCTCATGCGCCTCAGCAGTGGATCTTGACGCTTCGTCCCGAAAAAATGCCGCTGCTTCCAAAGCTGGTTGAGGTCATGCAGTCGACCGATGCGGACATTCGGCTGATCCCTGACATCATTCAGTACGCGACTTTGGGCCGAGGGGTTGAGGATTTCTCTGGCTTTCCTTGTATCGATCTTCAGTCGAGTCCTCAGGGTGGGTTCAATCTCTTGCTGAAGCGTTCATTCGATATGACTGTCGGCGGAGTTCTCACATTGGTCGGGTTGCCACTTTTGCTTGGGCTTGCACTTCTCGTGAAGTTAACAAGTCGGGGACCTGTCTTTTATGCTCAGGAGCGCGTTGGTATGGACGGTCGACCGTTTCAGATGCTCAAGTTTCGCTCGATGGTTGGTAATGCTGAATCGGGTGGGGCGCAGATGGCTGAGCACAATGACCCGCGTTGCACCTTCGTCGGTCGGTGGATGCGTCGATACTCGCTCGATGAACTTCCGCAGCTTCTAAATGTTCTCCGGGGAGAGATGTCTCTGGTTGGGCCACGACCTGAGCGTCCTTGTTTTATCGAAGATTTCAAACGAGATATCCCTGGCTACGCACTACGGCACAAAGCCAAAGCCGGTATGACTGGACTGGCTCAAGTTCGAGGGCTTCGAGGCCAGACCTCGATGACCCGTCGAATTGAGCTCGACCTCTACTACATCGAGCATTGGTCTATTGGGTTGGATTTAAAGATCCTCGTGCGGACGATTTTTGGTGGGTTTCATTCTAAGCACGCTGGCTGATTAACGGTGACGACCACGTTTACCGCCACGCTTTGCCTTTCGACGCTCTTTCATGAGACGCTCCAGGCTCTCACGCTGTGTAGGTGTTAGGAGCGCCCGGATATCCAAGAGAACACCGATTCGGGCTTGATGCTGTTTAATCTTAAGCTCTCCTGTTTCACGGACAAGATTCATAATCTTTTCGCGATCCGGATTGTCTTGTTCCATCTCATAGTGAACATCAATTTTGAGCTTTTTGATATCTCGTCTAAGCGTCCGTTGGCTGTCTTTAACCTCAGCTACAATCGCTTCGACTTGTTCGAGGATATCTTCCGATATGCCAAGTTGGTCGGCATGCCTGCGAAGGAACTCATGGGGAAGGGGACCTTTGCCCATCTTTCCTTTTCGCCCTTCGGGCCGAAAGTTATCGTGGGACTCATCCATATCGGCAGCATCCCAGTTGCTCTGCGAGAAAGCTGGAAGGGCAAACATTGAAAAAGTTGCAAATAGAAGAATGTGGGTAAATTTCATTTTTTGTCTCCTTTTGCTACATTAGAGCCTTAATTCTAACGTGTGGGTTACAGTGAATTTCTGATTATAGGTCAATGACAAGCTCGTAATCCGCCGGCATTTCATCATCCCAGGAATCGAAGGGGTCATCGGTCCATTCATCGCTCTGTGTCTCAAATACCGCCGTCTCGACAACGGCGCTCCCTGGTTGATTCGTCAGAGCTGCATCAGCGATAACCGGCTGACTCTCAACATCCCTCGGGGTGAGCTCGAGATTACTCAAGGTTCCGACTCCCACGACACAGAGTACCAGGGCTACCACTTGAAAGGAGCGCCTGCGCTCTCTTCGTTGGGCAATCTTCTGCCGAACACCCGCTTCAAAAGCTTCCGCATTGGTTTGAAGCGTGGGCTCTGTAAGGCGCTCCTGGTCGAGTAAGGTTTCGATCGGGTCTTTAGGCGTCATGGTGTACCTCCAGTATCTTCCTTAATCGTTTAAGCGAGCGATGGAGATGGCTCTTGGCGGTGCCTTCTTGGATCGAGAGGATCTTTGCCGCCTCTTTTACCGTAAACTGCTCGCCATGCACCAAGAGAAATACGTCGCGCTGGGGTGTGGAGAGCTGGGCGAGCGCCTGCGTCAATTTCTGTTGTAGCGGCGGGTCCGAAGTCTCTGGCGAAGTTTCATGCGTTTCAGCTGCCCCAATAAAAGCCCGCCATTTCTCGCGTACGCCGCGCCAGCGCCGGTAGTGATGGATACGACGGGTAAGGATGGTAAAAAACCAAGAGTCGATAGCAGCTTCTTCTCTGAAACTGTTGAGCTTTTCGTAAGCCAGGGCAAAGGCATCTTGGGCGATGTCCTCGGCGGTATCCATATCGCAGCGCAAGGCTCGTCGGACATAGTGGACAGATTTGGAGCGGTTGCGTTCCATGAGGTCCGCAAATACCTGCGCTCGCTGGTCACCCGTCACCCTCATGTTCAACACTGTCTCCATTGACGACCCTTTAGATTACTCGTTGCCTTGGTAACCCATAAGTGACCTGAGCCGACAGTTTGGGTTACGCCCGATGACTTTTTTATCTAGGTCGTAACCCAATCATCGATCTTGGGGCACTCTAGCGCAATTGACTTCCTCAACCCTGGAGAAATTTCGATGAGAATAAACGCCTTCAGCACCTCTTTGACCGTCGGTCTCGCTCTATGCATGGCTGGATGCTCGAGTGACGGCTCTGAGACAGACTCACCAACACAGGTAGATGATTCGAGCGATTCCGCTCAACCAAGTAACCCCAACAATGAGAGTGATACCAGCGACCAAGCCGATGCTGGTGAGGAAATCAGTGTTTACCTCAGTGCGACGGACGACTGTCCTGAGCGTGGGTACTTTCTCGATGTTGGAAGCTTCGAAGGGCCTGGACCGAGCTACGATGCGCCACGTCTCGAGGTGTCCTGTGATGATGAGAACCTTATGGTCTCTGCGAATGGACTGCCGCACTATAGTTTTGTTCAGACGACGCCCAATGCGCTTCGCAGCCAGAATTTCAATTGGGTTGTTCCAAGGTTTCCCGAGCTTGCGATGGCCACGTCAACGATTCCTTTACTTGGCACTGTGGCTTTCTCTGTGAACGGGGTACCTATTTATGGCCCCAACGAGGCCCAGTTTCCGGATCCCTTTGGGGACCCTGTTTACAACGACTTGTTGGATGAGTGTTTAGGTCATACTGGCGGTCAAGGCGATTATCATTACCATGCGATGTTCGTACGTTGCCTCTCCGCGATTGGTCTGGAGGGCGTTGAAGACCGCTCGGTGCCTTCGCCTATTCTCGGGTATGCCTTGGATGGTTTTCCCATTTACGGACCACTTGGCTGCGTCGATGACGCGTGCACTTCCGTCGTGGAATTCAAGAGTGGTTGGGTTCAGACCGGGGATCCGACCACCTACGCGTGGGATAACCATGCCTATCAGCCATCCGATGCCGGAGATGTCCTCGATGCGTGTAACGGGCGCATCGGGCCCGACGGTACCTACCGCTACCATGCGACCGCGACCTTTCCATATGTCCTGGGGTGCTATGCTGGAGTCGTCACCGATACCGGAGCCGGAAACAACGCCGGTGGTGGCGGGGGAGGTGGTGCCGGCGGGGGCGGAATGGGTCCCACCTCATGCGAAGAAGAAAGCGATTGTGATGCGCCGGGGGCTTGCCCCACCGATCTTGGTTGTGCTTGCTCACCGACACCTATGGGCCAAGCTTGCATCCCAACTTGCAACGTCGATGCGGATTGTGATTTTGGCTCGGACCGCGAGCTTATCTGCGGTGACCAAGGTCTCTGCGTTCCGCAAAACTGAGTGATGATGCGTCGCAAAATAGGTGTCTACGCAGTTTTTTGTGTGGTTTGGGCATGTGGTGGACTTCCTGAAGCATGGTGGGAGGACATGACACAGGGGAGTGTCCTCTATGTGATGGATTGGTCGGTGCCGCTAGAGGCAGACACCGCGTTTGAGACTGCAAGCGGTTTTGAAATTACGCTGACCGAAGCCTCGCTTAATCATTGGGTGGTTCAGTTAACGCCTTGCCAAGCATCTTCGGAGCCCTTGGGGTTTGGGTTGAATTTATCGACCATCGCTTGGGCGGGGCATTCGGTGGGCGACGAGGCTCTGGAAATCTCCCAGGTCCTGGGTCCCATGAGCGAGGATCTCACCGAGAGCGCTGCGTGGGTTCTTTCGACCCGTGAGGTTGATTCGGTGCGGTATTGTTATGCGTACTGGTCAGTTGCTTCGGTACAGGTCTCCGAGTCTGAGGTTCTTCCCTCGTTGCGATTACGCGGCACCTGGCGAGATCTCAATGGTGATGAGAGCGGTGAGATTCACATCGATTCGGAGATCAACTGGGGCATTCAATTATCATTAAACTCGGAGGGGGATGAAGGTGTTGAGCTCTCAGGAGCAAAGACCAGAGTCACCTGGTTGCGTGACGGAAGAGCTCTCTTTGATGAAGTCGACTTTCGTTTACATGATGAGGATGCTATCGCCCGGAGGGTGCTCGCCGCCTTGGTTGGAGGCGCACAGGTCGTCGTAGAGCATAGGGATTAACCTG
>JAYYQC010000275.1:0-18978 GCA_036128675.1 Myxococcota bacterium
CTCTGCGCGCGTTTGCGTGAAGACATGATCGAGACAAACTCGGAAGCTAAGCGTAAGAAATTTGCGAAGCGACTTAAGGTTTGTGAAGCGATTCGCGACTCAGACAACCGCCCTGAATGGCTGATGCTAGAGGTCATCCCTGTTCTTCCACCGGACCTTCGTCCGTTGGTTCCATTGGATGGTGGCCGCTTCGCGACTTCTGACCTCAACGACCTTTACCGACGTGTCATCAACCGAAACAATCGTTTGAAGCGTCTCCAGGAACTCAATGCTCCTGAGATCATCATCCGAAACGAGAAGCGCATGCTTCAAGAGGCGGTGGATGCTCTTTTCGATAACGGTCGACGTGGCAAAAGCATCACCGGACCTAGCAAGCGCCCACTGAAGTCACTTTCAGACATGATTAAGGGCAAGCAGGGACGTTTCCGTCAGAACCTCCTCGGTAAGCGGGTCGACTACTCGGCTCGTTCGGTTATCGTTGTTGGTCCTGAGCTGAAACTTCACCAGTGTGGTCTTCCAAAGGTAATGGCGCTCGAACTCTTCAAGCCGTTCATCTACAACAAGCTCGAAGAGCGTGGTTATGTAACAACCATTAAGAGTGCGAAGAAGATGGTTGAGAAGGGGATGCCTGAGGTTTGGGATATCCTCGACGAAGTCATCAGAGAGCACCCAGTTATGCTTAACCGGGCACCTACACTTCACCGATTGGGTATCCAGGCGTTCGAGCCAATTCTCGTTGAAGGTAAAGCGATTCAATTGCACCCACTCGTATGTACAGCGTTTAACGCTGACTTCGATGGCGACCAGATGGCGGTGCACGTACCTCTTTCAGTTGAAGCCCAGCTCGAAGCACGTGTCTTGATGATGTCTACGAATAACATCCTCAGTCCTGCAAACGGCCGACCGATCATTGTACCAACTCAGGATATCGTTTTGGGTTGTTACTACATGACTCGTGAACGTCCTGGTGTCGCAGGTACCGGTATGGTTTTCTCAAGCATCAACGAAGCTCGAGCAGCGTATGATCACGGTATCGTGTCGATTCAGGCGGCAATCGAGTGCAAGGTAGAGGGACAACGTGTCAAAACGACTCTCGGCCGACTCTTGATGTACGAAATCATGCCTAAAGACCTAGCGTTCGACTTGGTCAATAAGGTCATGGATAAGAAGGCTCTTGGTTCGTTGATCGACTCCTGCTACCGGCAGTGTGGACAGAAGGCTACAGTCCTTCTAGCTGACCACTTGCGTACGCTTGGTTACCAGCATGCGACAAAGGCCGGTATCTCGATTGCAAACAAGGATATGAAAATCCCAGAGAAGAAGCGTCACATCATCGAGTCAGCGAACGACGAAGTTCGTGAGGTCGAGAACGATTACATCGAAGGTGTCATTACCTCCGGTGAGCGTAAAAACAAGGTCATCGATATTTGGTCGCGGGTTGCAGAAGAACTCGAGAACGAGCTGATGACCAACATCGCTACCGATACGATTGTCGGGGATGACAACGTTGAGAAGTCCACCGCGTCTCTCAACTCAATCTTCATCATGGCCGACTCTGGAGCACGGGGTTCACGACAGCAGATCAAGCAGCTAGCGGGCATGCGTGGTCTGATGGCGAAACCATCGGGTGAAATTATTGAAACACCGATTACGGCGAACTTCCGAGAAGGTCTCTCGGTTCTTCAGTACTTCATCTCAACGCACGGTGCGCGTAAAGGTCTGGCCGATACCGCGCTCAAAACCGCGAACTCTGGTTATCTGACCCGTCGACTTGTTGACGTTGCTCAAGATACTGTTGTGACCGAATTTGATTGCGGAACGCTCGACGGCATCGAAATCACCGCTCTTGTTGAAGCCGGTGAAGTTATCGAGCCACTCGGTGACCGTATCTTGGGGCGTGTTGCACTTGAAGATATTCTCCACCCGCATACCGATGAAATCGTCGTGGCTGCAGGTGAGGAGATTGATGAAGCAAAAGTTGTTGAGATCAATAACAGCCCAATCCGTCAAGTACGGGTTCGCTCACCACTGACCTGTCAGGCGAAGCGCGGTTGTTGCGTGAAGTGCTACGGGCGTGATTTGGCACGTGGGCATATGGTCAACATCGGTGAAGCTGTTGGTGTCATCGCAGCACAGTCCATCGGCGAGCCGGGTACCCAGCTGACCATGCGTACCTTCCACATCGGTGGTATTGCATCGGGCCGTGCAGCTCAGTCAACTCTTGAAGCACGTGGCAATGGTACTGTTCGGTACTTGGGCCTCAATGTCATCACAAAGGTTGATGGCAGCATGGTAGCAATGAACCGAAATGGTGAAATTGCTATCCTGGATGATAGTGGTCGAGAGCGCGAGCGTTACGGTATCAATTATGGTGCAGTCGTGTCGGTGACGGATGGACAAGCAATTGATCCGGGCGCTCCGATTTGCGAGTGGGACCCCTTTGCCGTTCCAGTTCTCACTGAAGTTCGCGGTAAGGTGAAGTACGAAGACCTCATCGATGGTGTAACCATGGAAGAGAAACTCGAAGAACTTACCGGTCTGACCCGTCGTGTTGTTATTGAGTCGAAGGACAAGGATACCCGTCCACGTCTCGTCATTGTCGGAGATGATGGTGAGCCGTTGAAGATTCCTGGAACCAATAACGACGCACGATACTTCTTGCCAATTGGCTCGAACATCGCGGTTCAGCAGGGCGATGCGGTTGAAGCGGGTGACGTACTTGCGAAGATTCCGCGTGAGACGACCAAAGATAAGGACATTACCGGTGGTCTTCCACGGGTTGCTGAGCTCTTCGAAGCTCGTAAGCCTAAAGACCACGCATTGATCACTGAGATCGACGGAACGGTTCAGTTTGGTAAGGACACCAAAGGTAAGCGTAAGGTTGTGGTTGTTCCTGAAGTTGGTGAGCCAATTGAATACTCAGTATCGAAGCGTCGTTACCTGACTGTTCAAGAGAATGACCGGGTTCGGTCTGGTGATGCCCTCATGGACGGGCCAGCAAACCCACATGACATCCTTCGAGTCAAAGGCGAGAAGGCATTGGGTAGCTATCTCGTTGATGAAGTCCAGGAAGTTTATCGACTCCAAGGCGTTCGTATCAACGATAAGCATATCGAGACGATTGTTCGTCAGATGCTACGTCGCGTACGTATCAAGAATGTTGGGGATACCCGCTTCTTGGTGGATGAGCAGGTCGAGAAGAGTGAATTTGAGTTGGAGAACGAACGCGTTCTCGCGGCAGGCGGTCGTCCTGCTAACTATGAGCCAATGCTTCTCGGAATTACCAAGGCGTCGCTCTCAACTGAGTCCTTTATCTCGGCTTCTTCGTTCCAAGAGACCACAAAGGTTCTCACCGAAGCATCTCTTGCAGGGCGTATCGATAAGCTGCGTGGCTTGAAAGAGAATGTCATCATGGGACGTCTGGTTCCTGCGGGAACAGGCCTGAGTGGCTACAGCAAGCTCTCGTCTGTGGTAGACCCTGAGCTTCTTGAAGAGAATGATGAATATGAAATGACGATTGAGGATCGGGAAGGTCCGCTCTTGTCGAATATTCCAGGGATTGCGGTTAACGAGTAATCTTTATTCCGGCCCTCTTAGGAGGGCCGGTTCTTTTTGGAAATCATGCGAACTTTAGTTTCGGCCTTGCTCTGTACGGCTCTATTCGGATTTGTTTCAAGTCATGCGCTGGCTCAAAAGGCGGTGGGCTCCAAACGGTGTGGGTCGTGCCATACTTTTGCCTATGAGAAGTGGCTTAAAGGGCCTCATGCACAAGCCCACGCGTCTCTGGTTGGCGACGAGCTAAACAGTGTAAAGTGCCAGATCTGTCATTCCCCAGGAAAGCTTAAAGATGCGGCTACCACGTTCGTAGGCGTCCAATGTGAGAGCTGCCATGGGAATGGTCAATATTATGCCCACGATTACGTGATGTGGGATAAGGAACTCTCCAGGAAGGTTGGATTGGTTGATCCGACCGCCGCTACGTGCACCTCGTGTCATACGGTTGATGTGCCCTCTCTCAAACCTTTTTCTTTTGAAGAGTACTGGAAGCTTATTGCCCACGGTCGTGATGCACGACTTGCGTGGGAGGCTCGTCAAGCTAAACTTGCTAAGTGAGAGAGCAAGTTTAACGTAGGGCACTTCATGAAAGCGCAATCACCTAAATTTATTGCGTCGGGGACGCGTAGCGAACATCTTCCGATGAGTGGCTACGAAGTTGCTTTCGCTGGGCGTTCCAATGTGGGCAAGAGTTCCTTAGTTTGCAGTCTTCTCGGCCGACAAAAGATAGCCCGAACCTCGAAGACGCCAGGTCGAACACAAACTTTGAATCTCTTCGAGACCGGTCTGGGCTGGATGCTGGTTGATTTGCCCGGGCATGGTTACGCGAAGCTATCCAAGAAGCAACGCGCTGAATTGGCTGAGATGCTTTCACTTTATATAACCGAGCGGCGAAATCTATCTGGCGTTGTTCTCATTGTAGACGCTCGGAGGAACAAGCCGTCTCCTGAAGATTCGGAGATGGTCGAGTTAGTCGAGTCCAACTCGCAGCGGCTCGGAGTCGTCGTAAATAAGATTGACCTTACCCCGAAGAATCAGCGCGACAAAGTGATGTCTCAGTGGCGTAAGGCATTACCGATGGCTGACTTTTTGATCCCGTATTCTACAGTGACCAACGAGGGTAAGGTTCCCCTGGCTAAAGCTGTGTATGGTTGGGTACAGGGATGAGCTTCGGTCTTTGTCTCTTGATAGCGCTTGTTGGTGTGCAGGAGACACTGGTCGAGAGGGTTGTGGCAGTTGTAGGTGACCAGGTCATTACGTTGACTGAGGTTGAGGAAGCGGCTCGAGTTATCTGGATTGCTCAAGGAGGTAACTCTAAGAGTGTTGATTCTGTGCCGGCGTCGGTTCGGGACACCGTTCTTGATTATCTGATCGATCAAGCCGTGATTAGTCAATTCGTTCTACGCTATGGGTATGAACCATCAACGAAGACACAACGTGATGGTTACTTGCGTCCATTTCTCGATAAGTTCGAGTCACGCGACGCCTTTGAAGCGTTTATGCGACGATTTCAAATCGATGAAGATGATGTCATTCGCTTATTCGAAAGGCAGACTCGAAATGAGGCCTTCATTCGAGAGCGGGGGAGATTACGTCTTTTGGCTGCCGGCAGTTCGGTGGACTCGAATGCTTTGCAAAGTGCCATGGACGACGCTTTCCTTGAAATGAAAGCGCAGCTTAAGATTCGGCGATCTGAGGTTACGGGCCGTTGATGTTGGTGGTGAGGGAACTTCTTTGCGATGACCTCCGTGCGGAATCTTTTAGCTTGTTGGCACTTCCAGAGGCTTATTCCATTGCTGAGCTAGACAGGCATCTAAGTCAGGGAGACCTGATTCTTGGGCTTGTAAAGGATTCTGAGGTGGTCGGGTTTGCCTTAGCGAGATGCATTTCCGATGAGGCTGAACTACTTTTCATAGTCGTGGGTACATCACACCGAGGTCGAGGTTTAGGGTCCATGTTACTTGAGAGTTTGCTTAAAGAGGCAGGGAACCGCGGTGCTGGAACACTCTTCCTTGAAGTGAGTGAATCAAATCATGCCGCTCAAAAACTTTATGATAAATTAGGTTTCGAACGTATTGGTCTCCGGGAACGTTACTACCCAGATGGGACCTCTGCGTTGGTGTTGAGTAAGGCCCTTTGCTAGGTTGCCGAGTTCCGTTTAGTTCGGTACGTGAGCGCTATGTACGAATTGATTCGACCACTTTTGTTTAAGCTCGACCCAGAGCAGGCCCACAACCTAACATTCAGGATGCTGACAAGCACGGGGGGACTACCCAAGACCGCTGCTGGCACTCTTTTCGGACCAGTGACACCAAAGCTTGCCACCACCGTGGGGCGGGTAAAGGTCGCGGGGCCGGTGGGGCTCGCTGCAGGCTTGGATAAAAATGCTGAGGCGACAGCTTTTTGGCCGTCTATCGGCTTTGGGTTTGTCGAAGTTGGAACCGTAACAGCCAAAGCCCAGCCGGGAAATCCAAAGCCAAGGCTCTTTCGATTTCCGAAGCATGAAGCCATCGTCAATAGAATGGGCTTCAACAATGAAGGTGCCTCCCACATGGCTCGACGGTTGCGTGCGACTCGTAAAACGTGGAACTCGCCCGCGGCTGTCGGTGTAAACCTCGGAAAGTCAAAAGTGACACCTCTTGAAAAGGCAGTCGAAGATTACGTCGAGAGTACACGTCAGTTAGTCGAATTTGCGGATTATCTTGTAATCAACGTGAGCTCACCGAACACCCCAGGACTTCGAGAACTGCAAGACGAAGGTGCTTTGCGCGAGATTATTCAAGGGGTATCCGAAGTGGCGACAGGGGTTCCAATCTTCGTAAAGCTCGCACCTGATCTTGAGAACGAAGCCCTTGATGCTCTGGTCAGAGTAGCGCAAGAAGAAAATCTTGAGGGCCTAATCGCAACGAATACAACGATCGATCACAAGGGTATTGCAGATGTGGGCCCGGGAGGTCTCTCTGGACGCCCCTTGGCGGAACGAAGCCGGGAGGTTGTTGATTATCTCACCCAGCGTATTGATAAGCCGGTGATTGCGGTCGGTGGCATTAGCTCAGTTGAAGACGCGATGGCGATGTTTGAACGTGGAGCGAGCGCTATCCAAATTTATTCGGCTCTTATCTTTCAAGGCCCTGCACTCATCGCTGCAATCAACAAAGCTGTGTTGAAAGAAATGAATCGTCTCGGGGTCAATACATTCGATGAATTTCGTTCTGCGATTCGAAGAAAGCCAATTGTGTGAATTTGTTGCGGGGACCTCAGAGGATCGTCTGCCTCACCGAGGAAACGGTTGAGTGGCTTTATCTCTTAGGGGAATCAGACCGCATTGTTGGGATTTCTGGCTTTGCGATGCGACCTCCCGAAGCGCGTCGTGAAAAACCTAAGGTGAGTGTGTTTACCGACGCCAAGATCGACGCAATTAAAGAACTTCAACCTGACCTTGTGATTGGGTTTTCGGATATTCAGGCTCAAATTGCCCATGACCTCATTCGAGAAGGCGTAAACGTTTGGTGTACAAACCAGCGATCGCTTGATGAGATTCAAGAGACGCTCCTCCAGTTCGCGGCGATTGTGAACCGCCGAAACGAAGGGCTTGAGCATTTGACTGCTTGGAATCGAAAGCTTGAGACGTGGCGTGAGTCGAGCCAAGGCACCCGACGGCCAAGGGTCTATTTCGAGGAATGGCCTGACCCCATGATGGCGGGTATTCGATGGGTTTCTGAGCTCATCGAGACAGTTGGGGGGCATGATGTTTTCTCAGAAAAAAGCCATTCATCTTTAGCTAAGGGGCGTATTGTATCCTCGGAAGAGGTTCTTGCTGTAGACCCTGAGGTCTACGTAGGCTCCTGGTGCGGCAAAGGCGTCAAATTTGATTCCATTCGAGCGCGCAAGGAATGGGGAACTATGAGCTGTGTTCAAGGTGAAGAGCTGCATGAAATAAAGAGCACTATTATCTTACAACCCGGCCCAGCACTCTTCCTCGAGGGTGTTGACGCGCTAGGAACGATTATTGCCGACTGGCGTACTAAGGAAGTTTGTTAGTCGGTCGGAGAATTTCTGACGCTCTGCACTTGTCGCTGTCTCGGTCAGTTCTAGATTCTTTTTCTTATCGACAGTCGTGACTTTGACCCAGCCTTCGTTTTGGAGCCAGCTCAGGGCTGTCTTCATAAGTGTCTGATTAGCAGACTCAGGTCGAGAGATCTTCCCTTCGAGGTACCGACGACGCGTCAGTTCTAAAGCCCGATTGAGTAGTTCTTTGTCCCAAAGCGGGAAGCTCTCCAATTCAGCGAGCGCGTCCACTGCACAGAAATATGCTTCGATGAAGGGGTCGAGAAAACCGGCAAGTAATTGCAGCTTCTCTTCACTCAATACTGTGACACTGTCCTCATCCAGTTGGAAATAGCCCCTCACTGCGAGTGTTGCAGCGGTCTCATCGAAAACTACATCGAATGATGCGTCTGCTCGATAGATGAACTCCTGTTTAAAGAGACGGCTCAAGAATCTCGAAGACTCCCGAATTGTATCGACTTTAACGCTTTGTTCGCCAGAGTCTGCTTTCGCGCGAAGAATGCTTAATGCGATGATCGATGATGGTGCGAGGTAGTTGATGATTTGATTCTTTGGGAAATCTAAGAGGAGTCTAGACTCTTCAGGCACGCGGTAGATCGGTTCAACATCGCGGCGGCCGGGACGCTGCACTTCTAGTTTCGTATCGTCGGCAATTTTCTCAACGGCCTCTATCAGGGCTGGTGCACGATTGTGGGGCGCATGGAGCGTTTCGGAGAACGCAGAAGTTGCGCCCTCCAAGAATTCAATGAGCTCAGTCCCGAGCTCCACAAGCTTTGAGAGCCCGATACCACGGCCATGGTGGCTCAGCAGTACACTTGAGATGACCGCAGTGGGTGTGACGGTACAAACATCAGCGATGCGTCGTAGAATTTCGAAACCCAGTCGTGGGATTTTCTGATTCCATTGATTTGGAGCGCTGGTATCTTGGGGAAGTTGTTGACGTTCAGCGTAATGCTTGAGGGAGAGCACCTGACCAAATTGGATATGGAGCCGACCGAACTTTGAACGTAGGACGCCCGTTGTTTTAAGCAGTGCCCCCAGGTCTTCTTTCTTCTTCTCCGCACCAGCAAGTTCGCGTTGGTAAGATGAGGCTTCAATGATGCGTTCGTAATCAATGGATACTGGTACAAACTGAACGTCGTCGCATGCACCGCTCTGCCAGGCTTCGACAATCATTTTGACCATGCCGTATTTGGGCATCAGTAATTTACCAGTTCGAGTTCGGGTTCCTTCGATGAAGAACTCGGTATTCACACCCATCTTCAGTAGCTCGAAAATATAGTGCTTAAATACCGCTGCGTAGAGCGGATTTCCTCGGAAGGTTCGCCGCATGAAAAAGGCACCGCTGCGTCGAAAGTTATAGCCCATTGGAAAAAACGACAGGTTGATACCCGCAGCGATGTGGGGAGGTACCAAGCTATAACGCCACAGCGTATGCGAAAGCGCTAGATAATCGACGTGGCTTCGATGGCATGGAACGAATACGACCGGGCCTTTTCGAGAAGCCTCGGCCACTCTTGCAAGCCCACGTTGGTCGACAATGATACCGTCGTAGATTCGGTTAAAGATTAGGGCTACGCAGATATCCACAAAGCGGAGCATGTTAACATCGTACTTAGCAGCAATCTCGCTGATGTACTTTCTAGCTTTGCGCTCAATATGATGTGAAGACTTTCCCGACTCCTTTTGCCAAGCGATAACACCCGGATCTTTTTCGAGCCGACGGATGATATGCTTCTGCAGGATTTCTTCACTTGGGTGTTCTGGACCTGCGACTACACGCTCTTCTTGGGCCAGGCGTGTCGTGATTTCGTGGCTGAGTTTTCGACTGACCGCCAAATCGTCAAGGTCGGGGTTCTCGTTCAGAAAGTCCTTTAAGTTTATCGGGTCGGCTACACGCACTGTGGAGGTAGTGGATGTCGCCACGCGAATAAAGAGCGCGCGTAGCGCACCCGGACGTCGTCGCGCGCCGAAGATTCGTTTTGTAATGAGACTTTCGTTTCCTCCGAGAGCCCGGTCGGTCAGCACGTGAGGGTAAACGATGATGGGGCGATCTGAAGTTTGTTGAACGGCGATTAAGCTCCGTGCGAAGAGAGTATTGTCCTGCCCGCGTCGCCGATTGGGTCCATGTCGATCTCGTAAACAGACAAAAGAAGTTTTCTGAGCTGCCACAGCATTTGCCAGTGAGATCTCTTCATCCGAGAATTGATGATTGGCATCATAACGTTGAGCCCAGTCACTCGCTGGTCGATTCGGCCCTTTTCGTATCTTATTCCACAATCGTCGGATGAGCTTGTGGGCTTGAGACCGTAGACCAACCACGACCTTTGCGAGAGGGAGTCCGAGCTGTGGCAAGACATGATTAATATAAAGTACCAGCCAAGAGGAGGTGGTACTTGCTGCGTAGACAATGGTCGCAGATTGGTAATCCTGCTGAAGTCGTCGGTTGGCTTCCTCTGGGTAGTTGATCCCGCCGAAGAGCCATTGAAAAAATGGTGCGAGGAACCAACTGTGCCCACTTGCTTGGGGAGCTTTTTGAGGGACTTGCGAGTTATTTGGCTGGGATTCTTGCATGGTATTCTCGACGGGTCGTGCGTCTAATTACGGCGGTTCGCTTCTCTAAGTCGCCGGGTTAGGACTTTGATAATCCCACGGGCAATTTCTGGTTTCTCGGCGAGCATCTCGGTGAAATCGTCATGAAAAATCTGGAGGGCGCTGAGCTCGCTGGTCGCTCTGACGGTGGCGGACCGTGGTTCGGCATCAAGGAGCGCCATTTCACCGAAGCACTGTTTTGGTCCAAGGCTGGCGACCACGGTATCTCCGCTTCGAATATCGACGGTACCTGAGAGAATGAGAAACATCGTCTCACCGGGCTCACCCTCTGAAAAAACGGAGTAGCCGGCTGGAAAGTCGACCTGCTCTGCGATCGCAGCAATGTGCGTTAGATCTTCCCCAGGAATCGACTTGAATAGGTCGACACCTTTAAGAAAGAGAACCTTTTCAACTGTGCTAATCACCTGAGGGGTGGCTCCTTCTGCGTACCATGCCTAAAAGTAGTATGTGCGCAGAGGTCTCATATAACGATGCACGTTTGAGGGGAACCCTAAGGTGATAGAACCTGGAAAACTCGGTCTTTTCAGCGATTTAGCGGCATTGTGTACGCTCAGAGTGAAATACCGCGCGTTGATTCCTCTCATCGAAGACCGCGATGCTTACGTCGCTCAAGGTAAGTTCACTCTCGAGGGTGATGATCGCCGTCTCAGACGACTGCAGCAGATGCGATTGTCAAAGCAGTTTCCAGGGGTTCTTGCTGAGCTTGAGCATTTAACTTTTGAGAGAGCGTCCGAGTTATTGGCCCTTTTACGGTCTTATTCTGATGAAGGAGTGGAACTCTCAAATGATGTAAGGCGAGGTCTCCATCTCGTCAGTGATTACCACTTTGCTCTGAGGGTCGTTCTCGGGCGAGAGGATAGGTTTCTGCGATGGTTACCGGATAGCCTTGTGAACTCACCAAGAGGGGAGGGAGCCTCCCGTCGGATTGGTCGCTGGGTTCGAGAAAAGTATGGGTTGGGAAGCCAATCTCAGGTATGGAAACTCGATATCAGGTGGATTCGTGGGGCCTAGCGGGCTAATGCACCCAATAAAGAGAGATGTTTGGAAGTGACGTGAAGAGTCTAATTCAAGAAGTGATAAGATTGCTTAACCGGCAGAGTGAGCTTGGCCTCTCCGGAGTTGATAGCGATCTGGCTGCGTTGGATGCACCGTGGTTCTTCGAGAAGGCAGCGCCAGTCCCTTTAGACCGACAATCGACCGCTGTTGCTCCACTCTCTCGAGAAACGCCGACCAACGCTGCCGAGGTTAAAGCGTTGTTGGAAGCCAAGCTGGCTCCAGCAGATCGACCGAAACGAACACCGAAGGTGAAGGCGCCGGAGCCTGGGCCCAAACCATCGGTGGGAGGTTCACCGCTCACGCAATTACGAGAGCGCGTATCGCGATGTGAGAGTTGTGGTCTGAGCCGCTCGCGGTCCCAGACTGTTTTTGGCGAAGGTAGACCTGATGCGCCCCTTATGTTTGTCGGTGACGGCCCCGGTCGTGATGAGGATCGGCAAGGAGAGCCTTTTCTCGGTGAGGTTGGAGCCCTCATGAATAAAATGATTCGCGCGATGGGTTTGCCTAGACATGAGGTCTATTTGACAACGCTCACAAAGTGCCGACCGCCGCGGAGTCGAGGACCTGAGGTCGACGAGATGCGCCAATGTTTGGAGCACCTCGATGCTCAAATCGAGCTGATCAAGCCAAAGGTCATTGTTACGCTTGGTCAGACGGTCAGTCAGGTTATCCTGGAGCGCTCTGAGGCGATTACTGAGCTTCGAGGCCAGTTTCACATGCGTGGTCAGGCGAAGGTGATGCCTACGTATCATCCTGCCTACCTCTTAAAGGTCCCTAAAGCCAAAGCTACAGTTTGGCATGACTTACAGATTGTGATGACTGAACTTGGCTTAAAGGGACGCTGACGTGACGGCCCGTGGATTCACGTTACTTAAAGCGTGCCTAGTCGTTTTCGTTCTCGTCGGATGTGCATCAAGCTCGAATCCAGTGGCTCCGAAGGTGGCAGATTCTTCGCGTGCCGCACCTGAGAAAATCGAAACGAAGCAACCTAAGGTAGGTACCAAAGATCGTCCGATTCGTTTGGAGGGTTCAGTTGTAAGAGAGACCGGAGATGAGCTTGTCGAAGAAGCTGTCTACGATCCAATTCAGCTTTTCTTCCTTGCGAGAGATGCCGGTAGGCGAAGAAATTATGAACGAGCAATTAAGCTCTATGAACGTTTGCTCTCGGACTTCCCCGAGTCACGCTATGTAGCCGATGCACGCTTCAATATTGGATTGGCGCTCGAACTCTTAGAGCGATACGAGGAGGCCGCGGGGCACTTCGCGAGAATTGCCGAAGAAGAGTCGCTGATTGAGAACGGTAAATACCGCTTCTGGGTGGATGCGGTTTTACGTTGGTCCGTCAATCTCAACCAACTTGAGGCGTGGGATGAAGTCTTGGCCGTCTATCAAAAGCTTGTCGATCATCCTCGGGTTGGGCGCGGAGATAAGTTTGAGGCCTCAGTCGGTATCGGTATTGTTTATCACGAGCTTGGGAGAATTGCGGAAGCGGAAAAAACCCTGGTCGATGCGTTAAAGCTCTCTCGCATGTACGCTCGAACGGGCGGATTTGATAACCGTGGATTGATCTCCGAGGCAGCTTTTCGCTTGGGGCAAATTTCGGAAAAGCGCTATCTTGAGGTGGACCTTCGGCTGGATTCTGAGTCGCTCCAAGACGACTTTGAACTGAAGTGTGAGCGTCTCCTCGAGACTCAAAAGCGTTACCTTGATGCCGTGCGTCACGGCGAGCCTTATGCCATGGCGATGGCCGGACTACGCCTGGGCGGACTTTATGAGAATCTTTACGACACGCTTGTAAATCTTGAAGTTCCTGAGGGGCTAGATACCGATGAGGCAGAAGTGTACATCGAAGAAATTCGCCTTAGGGTAAACGTATTGGTGAAGAAAGCTCTACGTATCTACGGCAAGGCTCTAAAGGTCGGACGGCGTGACCCAGAAGCCAAGGTCTGGATATCGAAACTTGAGACAGGAATCCGGCGACTTGAGTCGATCTATGTCGAAAATGTTCAGATTCTGGGAGATCAAAGCGTCACAGCAAGCGCAACCGAACCTTGACCGAAAAAGCCGCCTGAGGTTAGGCTTTAGTAAGTACGAAAGGAGAGTCTGCCGCTGAAGGCCAATTGATTCATGAAAGTCAGTCTTGAACTGCATTTCCTCGATGAGGATGCACCACCATCGCCCGCTGAAAAGCTATTAAACGACGCTGCTCTTTTGAAGGACCTCGACGACATTCGTTATGTCGAAGGGCGCATACAGGCATCCTTCGATGATACGCCGGTCGAAGTTACGTATGAAGAGCCAATCCTCCGTCTTGTGAATCAGTGGGTCCGACGCCTCCAATGGATCATTGGAGGTGATACTGAGTCGATCGCCTTCCGCAACAGCGAGGAATGTTACGGTTTCGTTCCTCTTGGGGACACCGTCGAGCTCTGCCTCTTTGAGGGATCTGAAAGCGAAGTCGAGCGCTATATTATCGAACCTCAGACTGTCAGGCTCGCCGATTTCGTACAGACGAGCATCGAAATGGGTGAGACCATGTTGGCCGTGGTTAAGGCTTGCGATGAGTCGCTCTTGGAAAGCGATGAAGACTGCAAGGAACTTGTAAGTGACCTCGAAGAGGCGCGTCGCGCCTGGAAAGACTTCGAGTTACACGGTCGACGTTGACGCCAAAGGTTCTCTTGGCGTACCTCCTCTATTAAGAAATTAGAGGGGCTCTATGAAAATCATTGTTCAAAAGTTCGGTGGGTCGTCGGTTGCAGATGCAGCAAAGCTCGCATCTGTCGCCAAGTGCGTTGCACGACGAAGAGCAGAAGGCTTTGCCCTAGTCGTTGTTGTCAGTGCGATGGGTAAAACGACCGACGCGTTATTCGAGCAGGCACTCGAAATTGACAGTGAGCCACCGCAACGGGAACTCGATATGCTGGTCACCGCAGGTGAGCGCATATCGATGACTCTCCTGACCATGGCTATCCAAAAGCTCGGCATTGAGGCTATTTCTTTTACCGGCTCGCAGTCGGGGATCATCACCGAGAATAGGCATCAAGGTGCAAGAATTCTTGAGATTCGTCCCAGCCGCATCATCGATGCCCTCGAATCGGGGAAAGTCGTCATCGTAGCGGGCTACCAAGGCGTCAGTCGCGAGCGTGAGGTAACCACTTTGGGACGAGGTGGGTCAGATACATCCGCCGTAGCAATGGCGGCAGCACTTAACGCCGAAATCTGCGAGATCTACTCAGATGTAGATGGCGTGTATTCTGCGGATCCCAGAATCTGTGCGCAGGCGCAGCATCTTGCGGAGATCACTTTCAAAGAGATGCAAGCCATGTCGGATGCAGGTGCGAAGGTATTGAATGCTCAGGCAGTAGAATTTGCTCGTCGCGCTGGTATCGAGATCCACGCTCGGCAGGCCCACTCTGCCAGTCCGAAAATGACCCGCGTTGCTGAACAGGCCGCTGAAAAACCGGCTTCCGATATCCGAGCGGTTGTTGGTGCTAAGGCACTTGAGGTCACCGCTTCTCGTGAAAGTATGATGCAAGTTTATCATTCGCTTGAAGGTGCTGGAGCCCAGCTTCATCACTCTGGGTTTTATGAGAATGCTGACCGCTCGGTGTGGCTGGTTGCGGGGATGAGTGGTGTCGATGGGCAAGTACCGTCCAATTTGAGAGCTGCCGGTCTTCAATTGGAACTTGTCTCAACCGTCACTGCAGTTGTGAACGGCGCGAGCCTGAGTGAAGTAGAGAAGGCTGAAGAAGTCTTGGCAACGAGCTCAACTCAGATACGCGGTAGAAGCCTGAGTGCCTCGACCTGGACTTGGGTCGTCGCACGCGCAGATGAAGCACGTGCGGTTAAAGCACTTCATGCTTTGTGGTGTGAGGAAGGCTAAGCGGGTCCCGCTGATTACGCCTGCGCTCTGACAACGCCTACAGTGGCATTTCGATGGGTCAAGGAAAGGCGGCTTTCAAGCTCAGTTGCGAGGGTGCTGTAAGCCTGAGCGCCCGTGGACCGAGCATCGAATTCGAAGACGCTCTTCCCAGCTAGGTGCGCTTTGTTTAACGCTGAATTTTGTGGGATCTGAGTGGTGAGAATGTACTCGCCGTAGAGATCATGCGCACTTTGCGAGATATCTGCATTGATCCGCTTAGACCGTGCATCAACGCGGGTCGGTAAAACTCCACAAATTTCAAGCGATCTCCCAAGCCGATTTTGAACCGTGTCGACAGCATGAAAAATGTCGCTGACGCCTTCGAGAGCGAGGACCGACATATCGCAAGGAACCAGAAGATAATCGGAAGCACAAAGCGCGTTGAGCGAAAGTGTTCCGAGGTTTGGCGGACAGTCGATGACAATCAGGTCGTAGTGAGATCGCGTGATTTCAAGGGCACCGGCGAGCAAGAGCTCTTTGCCGATCTTTGCCGACAGAACCATTTCGGTCTCAGCCAACCCTTTGTCGGAGCCGGCGAGGTCGAGGTTTTCGATGCTGGAGCGTCTCGCAACTTCGACAACTTCGGCTTTGCGTCCCAGAAGCACCTCGGAGATTGGTGCAACCTGCTCAACAGAATCCGCACGTAGTGCAGATGCGACGTGAGCTTGTGGGTCGAGGTCGAGGAGAAGGGTTTTGTAACCTGTTTTCGCAAATGCGACAGCGAGGTTTACAGCGGTTGTTGTCTTGCCGACACCACCCTTACTCGATGCTACAGCAATCGTGGTAGCGCGTTTATCGCCTGTTGGCACGCTGTCCCTGACGAGTTTACGAAGTCTTCCGGTAATGCGATCACGAATGTCCATCTGGAGCCCCCTTCCAATCTATGACGCAACGCGACGTATCAGAGGTAACACGTCTCGATCTCATAATCAAAGTGGATTGTGCTTAAGGAGCCGCTTAAATAAGCAATTTGCTCATAATTTATTCCTCGGACGTACGTTAGGCGGGAGCGAGTCCGGGCGTGTGGGGCTCTGAGGAAGCGACATCAGCTAGACATACCGGTTATGTCCTAAACTGAGACGCGGGAGGACGGCTCAATTTTATTTGGTTTTACCTGATATTTCCTGGATTTAGTTGGAAAGCCCCTGTCGCGATGCGTCACATCTTTCACTTGTCGAAAGGCCTGTTCGTGCGCTAAGAGCCGCCCAAATTTCGAAGTGTAGCCTCAGGCAAGGCAGACAAGGAGCAGGCGATGCGTATTGGCGTACCAAAGGAAGTAAAGGTTCTCGAAGGTCGGGTCGCGATGACACCGGCAGGCGTTCGAATGTTGGTTGCTCAGGGCCATGAGGTCTCGGTCCAGACTGGCGCAGGCCTTGGCAGTGGACTTCCCGACGCTCAGTTCATTGAGGCTGGTGCCAAGATGATCGACGATGTTGACGCGCTCTGGGCTCAATCGGAAATGATCGTGAAGGTCAAAGAGCCCGTCGAGGAGGAGTACGGGCGGATTGCTGAAGGGCAACTGCTCTTTACGTATTTCCACTTGGCGGCTGTTCCATCTTTAGCCCCGGTCCTTCTCGAAAAGAAGGCGACGGCTGTGGCTTACGAGACCATTGCTCTACCGGACGGTCGTTTACCGTTGCTTCAGCCAATGAGTATGGTCGCTGGCAAGATGTCGGTTCAGATTGGTGCGAATCTCCTCGAGTCACATAACGGCGGGAAGGGTGTTCTTTTGGGTGGCGTACCAGGAACACGGCGAGGCCGAGTCGTTATTCTTGGTGGGGGTACTGTTGGGACCGCGGCCGCGAAAATTGCGGTTGGACTTGGTGCCAATGTGACCATTCTAGATGTCTCGATGCCGCGAATGGAGTACCTCGATGATATCTTCGGAACCCGTGTAAGCCTCATTCATTCGAATCCAGACAGCGTTGCGGAAGCTGTTACCAGAGCCGATCTTGTCGTTGGGGCTGTGTTGGTCCCTGGTGCCCGAGCACCTCGTCTGGTAACGCGAGACGTTGTTGCTCAAATGGAGCCGGGCTCTGTGATTACCGACGTAGCGATCGATCAAGGTGGCTGCATTGAAACAATTCACGGCACCACCCACCAAGATCCGACGTATCTCGTTGATGGCGTGATTCATTACGGTGTGACAAATATGCCAGGTGCAGTCGCGCAAACATCGACCTTTGGATTGACCAACGTGACCATGCCTTACGCACTGAAGCTTGCGAATCTTGGGGCTATTGAAGCAGCAAAAGCCGACCCAGCCCTCGCCGGTGGATTCAACACGCATGCCGGTAAGGTTTGTCATGAAGAAGTGGCGAATGCACTTGGGTACGATTATTCTCCCTTAGGGATGTAACGATGGAATAAGTCGGACGTCTCGGTCGTTTGGCTCTGTGAGAGGAGAACGCCTGAACGATGTTCAAACGCTGGTCCAACAAATCCAAGAATAAAGACGCATTTGAGGCGGAGCTACACGAGCAGTTTGACCTCCTTTATCGCGTTGCACTTCGGCTTACGCGAAGCACTCAGGAGGCGGAAGACCTCTGCCAAGAAGTCATCTTTTCTGCGTGGCGCGGTCGCGACGGTTTCACTCCAGGCACCTCGATGAGGGCGTGGCTTCTGAAAATTCTTAACAACCAATTTATTGATGTGAAGCGGAAGAGTGTCCGGCGTCAGCGCCATGATATTGAAGTGAGCGCCACCTCAGATGAGCCTTTTCAAGGTGAATATAAACGCGAGCTCCTCAGCCCTGAAGATACTTGGTTAGAACAGATGTTGGACGATGAGGTACTTGCAGCGCTCGACGAGCTGCCGGAAGAGCACCGCTTGGTGGTCACCCTCTGTGATATTGAAGGCCTATCGTACCGTGAAATCGCCGAAACGATTGAACGGCCTGTCGGCACCGTTATGAGCCGCCTTCACCGAGCCCGAAAGCAACTGCAGGCTTCTCTTTTCGACGTCGCGGTTGAGCGTGGTCTTGTGGCAGGCGAATCCAGACGCCCGCAGGTGGTCGACCTCGACGGGTACCGCAAGCAGGGAGGCGGACAATGACTGATAAATCTTGTCAGGAAATCCTGCCTATTCTGCCCTTGTGGCTTGACGGTGAGCTCGATGACGAAAGTATCTCAGTCGCCAGAGACCATGTGAGAGATTGCCGCGGATGCAGTCACGAACTTCAGCGCCTGCGGCGCCTCAAAGGCGCAGTCTTAAGAGCCAGTCAACGCGAAGTTATGCCAATCGATCTTCGGGCGAGACTTGAGCAGGGTGCTTCAGAACCTAAGACCTCTCCATGGGTGCAGCGGGTGGGCATTGCCTTGGCTGCAATGCTTGCATGGGCGGTTTTGATGCCACTTGGTCCGGAATCGGAGCGAGACACGGCATCGATGACCCGCTGGCATGCGAGTAATGTTCCCCTCGACATTAGCACGCCTGACTTCGATGCAGTGCGGAGGTACCTGAGTGAAAAGGTTTCATTTGCAGTGCGGCACCCTCAGTTCAAAGCCAAAGAAGCACTTTCACTCGTGGGGGGGCGCGTCACTGACCTCGGGGCGCAGAGAGGGGCACTCTTAAAGTTTCGCTCATCCTCGGGGGACTCGCTTTCAGTGTTTGTATCGCCTGTAAAGAAAGCGGCTTTCTGGGAGCGCATCCCTGCGATGGAGCGCCCCTTGAGACGATCGTTGGAACTTTCTACTCAAGGTGGTTTTTCGGTAGCTCGGTGGTCAGATGGTATTTTAGATTACTCTGCTATCTCAGATGCCCCG
>JAYYQC010000276.1:0-3452 GCA_036128675.1 Myxococcota bacterium
TCCGCCTCAACCAACTCTTTCGGGATCGCCGTTGCACTCTGCCAATGCCGACGCATTTGGGTGAGGTTCGACACCTGCCACGGTGTCAACGCGCTCTCTTCACTCGCTGCATCAAAAGCATCTTCCAGAGAAGGGTCCTGAAGGATCTCGGTTTTGATTACGCTGAGCTCGGCCATGGCACGGCTCCGGGCCTCATTGCCTTTCGGAGGCATCATCACATGCTGATCCCAGCCGACCATGGCGCCTAAATGCCCCAGCTGAGCCAACCGATAAAACTTCTTCTCTAATACTGCATAACCCATGCTCATCCCTCCATCGAAGCGCCCCCTACCAAATTCTCATCTGGATGAAAACGATGCGGTGCAGACGGGCCCTCTTCTTGCCTCACGCTCCAAAGCGTACGATCGTGTAGAGGCGGACAAGGAGCACCCATGGATCCACTCGAGACACTTGTGGCGGAATATCCCGTCGCCACGACCATCGCCGTCATTGGCGTCATCCTCTGCCTCATCGCTCTGAGAGATATCCTTCAACGGCGGCATGCTATTACCCACAACTTTCCGATTGTCGGCCATCTTCGCTATTTCTTCGAGACGATTGGTCCAGAACTCCGACAATATTTTTTCGCCAATGACTTGGAGGAAAAGCCATTCAACCGGGCTGAGCGTCGCTGGGTCTATGCGACATCTAAAAAGGAAAATAACACCTTCGGATTCGGTACCTCGGAGTTAATCTATGAGCTTGGCTACCCAATTCTCAAGCATTCCACCTTTCCGATTTCGCCTGAGCTGAATCCTGATGATCCCACCGCGATTGCTTGTCTCAAAATCGTAGGGGAGGCGAATAAGCGGCGTCACGCATTTCAACCTTCCTCAATCATTAACATCTCAGCGATGTCCTATGGCTCACTCGGGGCTCGCGCAATCGAAGCGATCAATCGGGGTTCTGAAAAAGCCAAATGCCTACACAATACGGGCGAAGGCTCTATCAGCCCCTACCACCAGAGGGGGGGAGACCTTGTCTGGCAACTTGGTACGGGCTACTACGGTGCCCGCGCTCCCAACGGGGATCTTGACTTAGATCTTCTAGTTGAACGTGCGACATCGAACCCCACTCTAAAGATGATCGAGATCAAGCTTTCGCAAGGTGCGAAGCCAGGCAAGGGAGGCATTTTACCCGGCTCCAAGGTCACGGCCGAGATCGCCAAAATCCGAGGCATTCCGATGGGTAAGGACTGCCTTTCTCCAAATGGTCATCGGGCGTTTCAGAGCGTCGATGAACTGATTGATGTCGTCGAAACGATTGCCGAACGTACCGGACTTCCGGTTGGGATAAAGTCAGCGGTTGGCCAAATGGGCTTTTGGTCCGAACTGGCCCAGCGCATGAAATCGAGAAATGCTGGCCCCGATATGATCACCATCGACGGTGGCGAGGGTGGCACCGGTGCAGCCCCACTTACGTTCAGCGATCATGTATCTCTTCCTTTCAAGGTCGGATTTGCCAGGGTCTATCAGGTTTTTCTTTCCGAAGGACTCACCGAACGAATCGTCTGGAATGGTAGCGCAAAGCTCGGTTTTCCTGATCGAACAATTATCGCCCTCGCGATGGGATGCGATATGGTAAGTGTTGCACGGGAAGCCATGCTCGCAGTTGGATGTATTCAGGCTCAAAAGTGTCATACTGGACACTGTCCCGCTGGCGTCGCAACCCAAAATATGTGGTTGCAATCGGGTCTGGATATCGCCGATAAATCCGAGCGTCTTGCGAACTACATTAAGGGCTTTCGAAAAGAACTCTTAGCGCTCTCCCACGCCGCAGGATACGCTCATCCTGCGCAATTTACCGGAGATGATATCGAATTCGCCGCGGGGGTGAATCAATTTCGAACACTCACTGAAGTCCTAGGTTACGTTCGCCGCTAGGCCTCCGTCGCATAAAAAACCAACCAGCCCCCAGGATAAGCCAAATAAGATTTGATGTCCCTGCTCCGCTCGACTCGCAACCACAACCACTTCGAGCCCCCATGAAAGCATCATCCGAGACATCACCCTCAATCGAGTCACCGTCACTCGAAAGGCACGCATCGCCTACCTCTAACGGACACCTATCGCAGGCATCACCAAGACCATCACCCTCGCGATCTACTTGTTCAGAATTATAAACATCCGGACAGTTGTCGCAGACGTCACCAACCCCATCGCCATCTCGGTCTGATTGTTCAGGATTGAAAATAGCATCGCAATTATCGCCATTGGCCTGCGCGAAACCATCGGGTACAAAACCTTCGCAGACCGACTCTGAAGGCCCATATCCGACGCCGTCACCATCTAAATCAGGGTAAACGATAACCGTCTCCATGCCTTCGGGGTTGAGGTCATCACAGTCCTCTAAGCCCAAAATCCCGTCGCCATCGGCATCGTCGTCGCATGCGTCTCCGAGACCATCTTCATCTACGTCGCCTTGGCCGTAGTTTACGGTATCAATACAGTTGTCGCAGAGATCTCCGATACCATCCGCATCTTGATCGGCCTGTCTGAAATTTGGGAGTTCCGGACAGTTATCGCAAAGATCTCCACGCAGGTCGTCATCGAGATCACTCTGATCATCATTGGATACAAATGGACAATTATCGATATTGGTATCGATACTATCTTCGTCTTCGAGCTTAGCCTCGGTGAAAGCAAGCGAAGTCGTAATAAAGCAGTTCGACTGGGTTGTATGCCGCTCTGCAAAGAAGAAATTAAAGTCATAGACGCCCTCAGCCTCCAACCCTATGGCATCAGCTACTTCATCAAGAGATACAGATTGAGTCATCGCTCCGTGAACCCCCCCCAGGTCGATGACCAAGTGTCCGTTAATAAAAAGCCACACATCGTCATCACCGGTGAAGGTGAAAATCTGACCCGGAATATACGTAAACCGCGCATGTACCATAAAGGTAAAGTGATAGTTATGGTTCCGGCCTTCATTGCCCATTAGCTCGTTATCCACAGGAAAAAAACTAGAGCTACCAAAAGTGTAGAGTGTTGGGTCTTCCTCATCGGGCTCAAGTTCAAGTGTGATCTGAGCAGCTTGATTTACACCATCAATGCTTCGGTACCATTGAGAAAAGCTATCGGCACTATCAACCGTCAGAGTACCATTGGGAGAGACTAAGACAGGACGCCCTTGCTCATCGAGCTCCAGTTCGACGGCACCGGCGTCAACGCCTGTTCTATTCTGGAAATCGATATGTGTGTCGGAGAAATCGCGTACGACACCGGAGAGAGATACCGTGTCAGCGAAACTTGCGTTCACTAACCCTGAGAAGCACCCGATAAATATGCCAAGTAAAATCCCACGTTTCACATTGACCTCCCCATGCTTAGCCTTGCGAACAAGACTTAAACTGGCAAGCTTAATCAACATGACTCCGTTCGATTTTCGGACAGATGTACTTCAAAGATCAGGCG
>JAYYQC010000277.1:0-3762 GCA_036128675.1 Myxococcota bacterium
GCACCGTCAGAACCCTGCGCGAAGCGGTCCACGAGTTCTCCGTCCTTTTTTACGACATAGACGAACTGCTCGTGGTCACCATCCTTACCGGTGAAATCAACGACAATCTCTGAGCCTGGGAATTTTTCACGAAGCTGAGCAACGGGCCCTTCCCCACGAATTGTCTGCTCGCCGACAACATCAAGAATCTCCACCGCTTGTCGAGCTCGGTACGCATAGCGAGATGCCATCCACTCGTGTCTGAGCGAGTCACGGTTGATTTTACCCACGACGTCCGCAGCAACCGTTTCATAGAACTCCGCCATATTAACGGTCTGACCATTGAGGCTACAAAGTGGAACGTCACGCCCATCGATTTTAAAAGTGGTGATCCGCTCAAGTTTATTAAAGTCGAAATAGGTCTCAGCGGGCCACTGCGTCCGGTATCCATCGACAATTGCTTTGAAGTCTTCAAGCGCGGCACCTTCAATCTTGCCACCCCGTGCTTTACCAGCTGCTTCAACCGCACGCGTTAGATTGTCGATACTCATCGCTGAACGTGTATGGTTAAGCGCAGTTGCTTTAAGATACTCCGCAGCTTCGACCGACAAAGCGACCTCACCTAACTTGGGCTCTAAACCGGCGAGGCCACGCATAAATATAGAAGTTTGGGCCTTTAGGTCGCTTGAGTTATCTCGAAACTCGGTTCTGAAATCTCGATAATCCAGCTTACCGGTCTCAGTTCCCTCAGTGCGCTCTTGATAGAGCGCCGCTTGCTTACGAAAGAACTCGAACGCCGCCGGAGCCATCTTATCGCCATCCACGGTGGGGAAAACCGCACGAGCATCTTCGAGAGCCCGACCGAGGTTTTTAATCGCAGCATCGTCCGCGCAGTTTGGTAAAATCTCTTTAATAAAGACAGCCTGCTCAGAGGTAAGTGCAAAGCCATTCAACTGGGGCGTATCACCCTCTAGGTCACCAATCACCTCGGAAACGGCTTGCCGACTCTTCAACTCACCCACCAGCTTTGGTGCCTCGTTGGAAAAGGTACCAAAGACATACACGACTTGAGGGTAGCGGTCGACGTAACTTTCAAGCTCGGCCTTCATGTGTGCGATTTCAGGACTGCTAAATCGATTTGACCAGCCACTCTCTAAGCCATCCCAGGTCTTCATTCCGCCGAAGATATTGTCCATCGCTGCGTCATTGCGCGCGAAAACCAACGCGCTGAGAGCGAACTCGGCAGCCTCGCCTTTGACGGTCTGAAAACCCGCGCGAGCGGACTCACCTCGAATCGTCTTAAACTGAGTCATAATCGCATCTCTGTTCTCAGGAAGCTCGAGTCCATCAAGCTGGGACTTATTCGCTTCGCTCAGATTCGCATTCTCCGCGAGTGCCGCGGCCACCAAACACTTCTGCAGAGGCGTACTCAGCTTCGCACCGATTGCGAGAAGACGCGTTGCATCTGCATCCGAGAGGGCTTCGCCGTTTCGAGCCAACACTGCCAAGGCTGCAGTCATTGCCTGGTGACGTCGGCATTTCCCCGGATTGTCATCTGAAGCGGCAACCGAGGTCTCAAGCTGCGATAAAAGTGTTGCGTGAAGTTTCGCCTCCCCTTCAGATGTAGGGCCAGCGGTCCGCTCGCCTCGCGAGAGCCCCCAAAGAGCTGACATGAGCCCGTCACTTGGATGCTCTAAATCGAGGGTCGGCTTTCGACCACCCAGGTCGATGCGTCCCTCAGCATCGATCAAAACCGGCTGCCCGCCAAATCCACGCTCAGAGATGACCGGCTCGCTGAGAGCGCCGCTCTGCTTTAAAAATGAGATCCAACCGTCCAGGCCACTGTCCCCACCGGCTTGGTCAATCATTGCCGCGTCTTTGAGTGCACTAAAGACACTGGCGAGGGCTTCGCGACTCTCTCCGGCGGGTGCACCGCTCTCCGGTCCCACGAGTGAACGAAGTGCTTCTAGAACCTCATTCGCCTCATGCCGACTCACACCGTCAGTCTTCATCTGCGAGATGATTGAGGTAGCCTCTTGGTTGGTGAGGGTACCGTCGTTGATGGCAGCATCGAGCTGGGAACGGATGGTCATCGTTGAGATAGGCTGAACAGGCATGGAAACTCCCTCGAACTAAATTCACTGAGTGCAACTTCCTGAGCATCGCTCCTGAGCCGCAGCTGTTGCGAAAATCGACCAACTATCGAGCGTCCTCCTGATCAGTATACCGGCTCAAGACGCAGCGCGTTCTAAATTGGACTAACCAACTTTCTCCGATTGGGCTTGCCAAAGCCCCCCTGTCCTCAATAACCTCCCAAAATGTCACAACAAAGAGACCCAATTCTTCGTAAAGCCTCTCTCCTCACTGCAGGCGTATTCCTCTTTCTTTTCGGTGGCTCCGCCGCAGGACAAACCTGGGAAAAAGTGTTCGAAGACGACGGGATTCTGGTCGAATCATCCCTTGCACCTGGCAAGACACTCCCAACCTTTCGAGCCACTGGCATCCTTCAGCACAATCTCTATGAGCTACTCGCGGTTCTAGACGATGTGCCAAGGCACCTAGAATGGATGGTGCGCATGAGTGCATCCGAGACGATCGAGAAACTCAGCGACTTCGACCGAGTCATCTACAATCGATTCGACGTCCCCTGGCCTTGCAGTGACCGAGACTCTGTCATGCAGGTTCTCGCTGAGCTCGACCGCGCCAATCACTATGTAAAACTACGCTTTCTAAGAATCCAGCATCCCCTAAGGCCAGAGCTTGAGGGTGTGATCCGGATTCCTGACCTTCGAAGCGAAGCGGTCCTCAAAGCGATTGGACCGAATCAAACTGAGGTATCCTACTTGCTGGATATTGACCCCGGCGGCTCACTGCCAGGCTGGCTGGTTGAGTGGGTGGTCGAAAAAATCCCTTACCTGGTTCTCAAAAAGCTCCAAAAACAAATCGTAAAGACGCAAGGTTTATACGGTGATTTCATCGCGAAATACGGGGCACCGATCGAGCCGGTCAAAAAATAGCCCTCTCCCCTTATTTCGACGAGAGTGGATGAACCCCATCCCATGACTTTTCAGGCGGGTTCCTAAGATACCAGGCGCAGCGGCTCAAGAGCACCTCGGCTGGTCCATCTTCAGGGCGGATACGCAGCACTTCCTGGAAGAGCTCGACCGCCTCATTGAAAGCAGAGTCTTGGTATTTCTTAAGCCCACGCTCGTACACTTGCACAACGTCCACCAGCAGTGGCGTTATTTCATCAACATGGGCCAGGACCTCATAAATCGCGGTGGATTCGTCTTTTCCTTTCACAGAGACCGTATCGACGTGACGGAGCAACCAACCGTTCCGAAGTTTGGTCACGGTATGCCCACTTACCAAAATGCGGGTACCATAAAATCGGTTAGCACCTTCAAGGCGAGAGGCCAGATTCACACCATCACCCGCGAGCGTGTAGTTCATGCGGTCACGGGCCCCAAAATTACCGACAAAGACCTGGGCGGTATGGATGCCAATTCGGGTACTGAAAGGGAGCCCCTCTTTACCGAGAGCCTCCACGACCTTCTGACATCTATACGCTGCATCAACTGCGGCTTCTTCATGATGCTCAACCCGCTTCGGGGCGTTCCAAAATGCCATAATGGCATCGCCGATATACTTATCAACAGTGCCCCCTGAAGCATGAATTTCGTCTGTAAGGCATTGCAAGTAATGCCCGAGCTTTGAGGCCAGCTCACTCGGGTCGACCTTTTCCGCAAACGAAGAAAATCCTTCGATATCCGAGAAGAATAT
>JAYYQC010000278.1:0-6358 GCA_036128675.1 Myxococcota bacterium
CGATCTTTGGTATATTCAATCGTTACTTTGAGTGCTTCATCCAGTGAGGCAACCATATTGGCTGCACCCCAGATTCTTTCATCTTGAAACTGCGACATCTGTTGCATGAAGCCCATGCCCTCAGCTTGTCCAATCAGATGGTTGCGAGGAACCCGAACATCCTCGAAGAAGATTTGAGCGGTATCAGACGACCGCATGCCCATCTTGTCGAGCTTTCGAGCAATTGTGATGCCTTTTGCGTCCATCGGTACGACGATCAGGGATTTGTTTTGGTGTGGCTTGCCTTCGCCGGTGACTGCAAGCATGCACATAAAGTCTGCTTGGGTACCGTTGGTGATCCACATCTTCTCGCCGTTGATGACGTAATCGTCACCATCTTTCACGGCAGTTGTCTTCACCGCGGCAACATCCGACCCACCGCCAGATTCACTGACGCCAAGGCAACCAACCATGTCGCCCGAGATTGCTGGTGCTAGATAGTTTTCCTTGAGAAAGTCTGAGCCAAAGCTTGCGATGGCTGGTGTACACATGTCGGTCTGGACACCGATGGCTAGAGGTACACCACCACATTCAATCTTCGCGATGGCCTCGGCCATCACGACTGAATAAGAGAAGTCGAGCCCCATCCCGCCGTATTCAGTTGGCTTTGTGACACCTAAGAACCCTTGCTCACCGAATTTTTTGAAGACTTCTTTTGCCGGAAAGACACCTTCACGTTCCCACGCTTCCACATGCGGGTTAATTTCTTCTTCGATCAGACCAATGACCGACTTACGTAGGGCTTCGTGTTCTTCTGTAAACTTCATAATGGGCTCCTGATTCTCTACAAGCGTGCTACGCCGTAGGTGTTCGTCTGTAACGGTGTTTCTGTGGTCGCATGACATATGGATAGTGCATCGATGAGGACATCTCGGGACTTGCGTGGATCGATAATACCATCGTCCCACAGCCTAGCTGTGCCAAAGAGCGCAGTGCTCTCGCGATCGATTTGTTGGCGAACCTGTGAGGCCATGGCTTCGAAGGCCTCTTCATTGAGGTCCATGCCCATCTTCTTGAACTTCGCCTCAGTAATGATTCTCAACACGCCAGCGGCTTGGTCACCGCCCATGACGGAAATTCGATTGTTGGGCCAGGCGAATATGAAGCGAGGGTCGTAGGAACGTCCGCACATTGCGTAGTGCCCTGCTCCAAATGCGCCCCCAATCATAAGTGTCAATTTGGGAACCGTCGCATTTGCAACCGCCTGAATGAATTTCGCGCCATGCTTCACGATACCGTTTCGCTCTGCTTCGACCCCGACCATGAAGCCCGTCGTGTTTTGTAGGAAGAGCAACGGCGTATTGGATTGACCGCAGAGCTGGATAAATTGAGCTGCCTTCACTGAGCTGTCGGGGAAGATCGGACCGTTGTTCGCGATGATGCCAACGGGATGGCCTCCGATGGTGGCATGTGCGGTCAGAATTTCACTGCCATAGGTAGGCTTGAATTCAACAAACTCACTGCGGTCGGCCAAGCGAACGATGACTTCTCGAGCGTCGTATGGTTTTCGGTAATCTAAGGGAACCACCCCGCAAAGCTCATCTGGGCTATAGCGCGGTTCTTCAATATTCGCGTTTACCTGATGCTTGGGCCAATGAAGGCCTGCGAGCACCTGTCGAGCTTGAGCGATTGCCTGCCGGTCATCGTCGGCGAGGTATTCAGCGAGCCCGGTATATTTCGCGTGCATATCCGCGCCGCCGAGTGTCTCATCATCGGAATCTTCGCCGATGGCCGCTTTGACGAGTGGGGGACCCGCTAAGAAGACCTTCGCCTTTTTTCTAACCATAATTACGTAGTCGGAGAGGCCAGGCACATAGGCTCCACCTGCGGTCGATGAGCCATGGACCACCGTGATTTGTGGGATCCCTGCGGCAGAAATCTTGGCTTGATTGGCGAAGGTACGGCCACCAGGCACGAAGAGCTCTGATTGGTAATTGAGGTTGCCACCCGCGCTCTCGGCGAGTGTGATCATAGGTAGACGGTTTTCCAATGCAACTTCTTGAAGTCGTAGCGCTTTCTGAACACCCATGGGCGAAACTGCGCCGCCCTTGATCGCCGAGTCATGCACATAAATGGCGCAGCGAACGCCTTCTACCTGGCCGATGCATGCGATGGCCCCACCGCCAGAGGCACTCTTCGCACCATCGTCATCGTGCATCTTGAAGCCCGCGAGCCCGCAAAGCTCGAGGACCCGACTGTTGGTGTCCAACAAGAGCGCGAGACGCTCGCGAGGCAAGAGCTGTCCTCGACCATGAAATTTTTTACGCTTCGAATTAGAATTCGAACGCACTGCCGCTTCAGCGTCTTGAACGAGCTTGAGAGCCTCAAGCATGTCATTTCTATGGCTTTTAAAGCTTTCAGAGCGGGGGTCAATTTGAGACTCGAATGTCATGACTTTTCCTCTTTAAGCACGTCGGGCGCAACTGCTCGATGAAAACCCTGATAGGCTTCTGATTTATCGTGGTCGAAAAGTGGAAATGCGTTACCGCCGAAAGGTGCTGCACCGTCGACGCGGATGGTCGTTCCTGTAATGAAAGCGGCAGCCTCTGAGAGCAGAAATGCAATGACTGAAGATACCTCGGCTTCGGTTCCGAGACGCTTTAACGGGACGCTTTTCTTGAGGGTCGGAATCATCGCTTTTACCGAACCGTCGTAGGTATCCATGCCACTCGAGGCGATCCAGCCCGGTGCAACGGCATTGACGCGAACCCCGCAATTCGCCCACTCCACAGCAGCGGTCTGCGTGAAATTGACCATTCCAGCTCTCGCTGCGCCTGAATGGCCCATCATCGGCATCCCGTTCCACATGTCAGCGACGATGTTTACGATGCTCCCGGTGTGACGGTTCATCGATTGCGTGAAACATTCACGGGCCATCAGAAAGCCACCGACGAGGTTGGTCCGAACAACCGTCTCAAAGCCCTTTTGATTGATTGCAGCAAGTGGGGCGGGAAACTGTCCACCGGCGTTGTTGACCAGGCCGTGGATGGGGCCGCGCTCTGCGACGATCTTCGCGACAACCGCTTTGACGTCGTCTTCCTTACGGATGTCGAGGGACGCATAGCTTGCCTGGCCACCATCTTCGGTAATTTCCCCCATGACGGTCTCAAGCTTGGATTCGGTGCGTCCGATCAGGACCGTATGTGCACCCAGGGAGGCAAGTTCATGCGCGGTACATCGGCCAATGCCGCTACCACCACCAGTCACGACAATCGTCTTGCCGCTGAAGAGATCAGGTCGAAAAACCGATGCGTAACTCATAGAAACTCTTTCCCCCCTCTTGTTGACCAAGCGCTTGCTTGGTAGCAAACTAACCATGCCGAGTGCGTCGGCGCAAGGGAGATGAGAGAGCTTTGACATCGGTGGTGGAAGATTTAGTGGAAGATGGCTCGATCGCTGACCCAAAGAGCGCGCGTGGACGGCTCCTGGCGACCGCTGCACACCTCTTTCGCGAGAAAGGTTACGACCGGACGACGGTCCGAGATCTGGCGGGGGCCCTGGGGATTCAATCAGGATCGCTCTTTCATCATTACAAAACGAAAGAGGATATCCTTATCGCGGTGATGGAGGAGACCATCGCCGTCAGCACCGAGCGTCTTCGCCGAGGTGTAAACCCGGAAAGCCCTCCTCGCGAGCGCCTGGTCCAGCTCATCCATTGCGAGCTGCAGGGCATCCTCGGCGAAACCAGCGATGCGTTGGCCGTCCTGGTGTATGAGTGGAAGCGTCTCTCAGGTGAAGCGCGTGATACGCTGATGGTCGCGCGAGCCGGCTACGAGGCGCTCTGGATGGCATGTCTTGAAGAGCTTGAGCAGGCCGATGAGCTGACGATGGAAGCCCCGGTTGCGCGCAAGCTCTTAATTGGTGCGCTCTCTTGGACATTCAATTGGTTCGATGACCAAGGAGTGCTGACGGGCTACGAGCTCGCGGAGCGTGCATCGCGTATGTTTCTAAAGCCTCAGAGCTGAGAGCGTAACCGCATCGGGCGATTGAGATGCCGAAGTCGATAATTCGAAGAGCTCGCAGCGACGACACCAATCCAATTGCTACGGTCCCGAACTCCCTCTCTCGTCACTGCATCCGATGGACTTTGAAGCGGTAGTCGGGCTGGGCTCGTAAAGCGTTTTTTCAACCAATAAGTTCGGAATTGATGTGGCGTCATCCCGAGCGAGTTTACGCAAAAGGCTCGGTGGATTGCGTCATTACCGCTGATAACAGGCTGGATGCGAACGCCATCATCAAAGACTCGCTTTCGGTCGGTAAATATGCGCCAGACTGCATTTGGAGAGGATGTCTCCGCTCGATAGTCTTGATGTGAAATGACGTCGTAAGTCTCATTTTGGGAAACATAGGCTGTTGAGACTAAGGCGGATAGCAATACAGTTGTGAACATCGAGACCCCCAAGGTGTTTTTGTTTCAGTGTTGGGTAGACTCCACCGCTCTGCATTTCATTCAATTGGTCGGTCTCAGTGGCTATGGCTGAGTTGTCAGACGTGCTAGAGATGACGGGCAAGAGGGGGCTACCTTGGGAGAAATTGTCGGGTTACCGGAACAAAAGTATGTGGACGTCTTGGTTGTTGGTGCCGGAACGGCAGGCCTCTATGCGGCATGGCGGCTAAAAAGACTCGGTCTTTCAGTGCTTTGTGTCGAACGCACGAAGCCCGGCCGAGGTGGTGCGCAATGGGTCAACGGTGTGCCGGCTTGGTCTTTTGCTGAGCTTGGTCTCCGGGACCGAAGTCTCGAGAGTGGCGATCTTTTTTCGATGGGCCCGGCATCGGGTAGCTGCCGTTTTACCGTGTCGGATAATCCCGTGCTCGATGTCGATATGCGTGAACTCAATGAAGAGCTTCACGAACTCTGTGAAGATGTCGGGGTTGAACTCTGGTTCGAGTCGAGTGTCGTTGCGCACAAAGTAGATGCCGGCGGATTGAGAGAGGTGACGGTTCGACGCGGTGAGGAAAACCGTGAATACGTCGAGGTCTGTGCACGCCTCTTTGTGGATGCTTCAGGGCTCAAAGGTTCACTTCGAAAGTCGCTTGTTTCGATGGCGGACATCTGGCCGGATATCGCTCCCTCTGATCTCTGTGCTGCCGCGCAGTACGTGATGAAAATTCATTCGATCGACGATGCCCAGGCGTTTTTGGAGACAACAAATCTACGTGACCGCGAGGCTATGGGCTGGCTTGGTGTTCACGGCGGATTTTCATTGCTCCGAGTCCATGTGGATCTTGAACATGAAGAAGTGTCTCTCTTAACCGGTTCCATTGCTGAACAAGGAACGCCGAGTGGGAAGCGGATACTGCAAGATTTTGTAGACCGCCATGATTGGATCGGTGATGCGAAGTTCGGCGGAAGTCGGGTGATACCGCTTAGACGTCCGTACTCCGTTCTTGGTGCAGGCAGGATTGCATTGATTGGCGACAGCGCATCACAGGTTTTTGCTCCCCATGGCAGTGGTATTGCAATGGGCATGTTAGGGGGCCTTCATCTCGCGTCTGCTGTGGAAAAGGTATTGGCGGAGCACGGCGATATTGGCTCGGACCAAGCACTCTGGGATTACAGTCGTGACTTTCATACAGCGTGGGGCGGCATTTTGGCTTTTGGAGACGCATTTAGACGTTTCTCACAGTCGCTTTCAGCCCACGATATGGACGAGCTTTTTCGGTCAGGCCTCATGACATCACATTTGCTGCGGGATGGACTTACACAATTGAAGCCAACGATGGACCTTGCATCACTTCCAACGCAGGCACGGGCGCTCTTAACAATGCCGAGGCTTGGCGCACGGCTGGTCAATGTCTTAGGCAGACTGCCGTTGTGTCTAGCATCTACAACGTCATATCCTACGGTTCTTCCATCCAGCTTGGAGAGCCCAATGGCGTACGAGCTCCTCATGAGGTCGCTGGTGGATACGGTATCGAAAGGCGATGCGTAAAGCGTCGAAGAGGTTCGGGGAAAAAGATGTCTACACTATTATTATCGCAGTCCGATGTTGCGAACGTTATGAAGATGGCTGGTGCGATCGATGCCGTTGAGGAAGCATTTCGAGCCACGGCTCGGGGTGAGGCCTTGATGCCTTCAAAGGTCTATCTAGATGTTGACGGCGTTGGAGATTTCAGAGCGATGCCTGCCCTGATGGGAGATTCTGCGGGAGTAAAATGGGTTAATTCTCATCCCGATAATCCGATGAAGCATAAGTTGCCTACGGTTATGGGGCTCTACGTATTGAGTGACCCTGATTCGGCGCTACCCCTGGCGGTTATGGATGCGACGCTTCTGACCGCGCTTCGAACGGGGGCCGCATCGGCGGTCGCGAGTCGA
>JAYYQC010000279.1:0-3150 GCA_036128675.1 Myxococcota bacterium
CTCGTAGAAGAGTCCGTCGCGCATCATCGGAATCATTTCACCGAGGAAGTTGTTGTCACTCGAGTTGTCTTCGACCAGTGGAATAAGGTCGCCTGCGACTTCAAGCGCGATGGGCGTGACCACAGGCAGCATCTGTTGGGATTGCCCCTCCTGCTTTTTCGCAGCTTGAATTTGCTTTTGTCGCGTCTCTTCACCCGCAGCTTGGATTTGATTGGAGGGACCATCTTCCGGTCCTTCCTGTTCGGCCATTTGTCCCCGCATTAGGAGGTAAGCAAGTCCACCAACAAGAAATGCCATCAGTACAAAAGGAACGGTCGGAAGACCCGGGATGATGCCAATACCGAGGAGCAGACTCGCCGCGACGGCAAATGCTTTGGGCTGTGCCAAGACCTGGGTGCTGATATCCTGGCCCAGGTTTGCATCCTCATCTTCACTCGCAACCCGGGTGACGATCAGGCCAGCCGACATTGAACCGATAAGGGCGGGGATCTGGGATACCAGGCCGTCACCGATGGTTAGGATTCCGTAAATCTCGATCGCCTCGCCAGCGGTGAAGCCCATTTGTGTAACACCGATGATGATACCGGCCACGATATTGACCGCAGTGATGACGAGGCCTGCGATACTGTCGCCTTTGACGAACTTCATCGCCCCATCCATCGATCCGAAGAGTTGCGATTCGCGAGAGAGTTCCGCCCGCTTGGTGCGTGCTTCTTCCATATCAAACGCACCCGCACGTAAATCCGCATCGATAGACATTTGCTTACCGGGCATCGCGTCAAGCGTAAATCGCGCCGCGACCTCGGCAACACGCTCAGAGCCCTTTGCGATGACCAAAAATTGGATGAGAGTGATAATGAGAAAGATCACAGCACCGACGACAAAGTTTCCGGAGACGACAAAGTCGCCGAATGACCGAATGACATCGCCAGCCTCGGCTTGGAGAAGAATGAGTCGGGTGCTCGATACGTTGAGCGCGAGTCGGTAGAGCGTGGTGATCAGGATGATTGTTGGAAAAGCTGCAAGTTTGAGCGCATCCGAGATGTAGATCGCAATGAGAAGCATCGAGACCTGCACCGTGATGTTTACGACTAAGAGAAGGTCCAACAGAAACGTGGGCAGGGGAATGATCATCATCCCGATGACCATCATCACGCCGGCCGCGAGGATGATATCTGAATACCGCCGCGTTACCGAGGAAATCTCTCCCTGCATCACCGATTGAAGCGGGGAATTGGCCATAGTTCATGCTCCTTGGCTTAGTCTGTGTCTGATTGTCCCCGAGGGCTGACAATCGAGTCAAGCAAGACGCGGGATTCATTGAAGGGCTTGCTTGCGCCGGAATCGGGGACCGTGGTACCCGTAATACTGTAGGCAGTAATGCCTCTACCTCCTATTCCTGAGGCGATTGGTACGAAAGATGAAAGTTCGTTATGCCGGCAGTACCCACGTGGGGATGAAGCGCACGCATAATGAAGACAATTTCTTTCTGCTCGCAGAAGAGAATATCTACGTCGTGGCTGATGGTATGGGCGGGCACTCATCGGGAGAGGTCGCCTCCAGAATCGCCGTAGAAACGCTCGCAAATTTTTTCGTCGACAGTGCGCGAGATCGCGAAATCACGTGGCCGCATCGAGAAGATAGGGCGCTTGATTACGACGCCAATCGGCTGCGTAATGGGATTATGCTCGCCAACCGGCGAGTTTTCGAGACTGCACAGAGCGATCCGAAGTACCGCGGCATGGGCACGACCATGGTAGGGCTCGTCGCGAGTGAAAATGGTGTCTATGTGGGGCACGTAGGGGACTCGCGCGCCTACAAGATTACTCAGGGAGCAATCGAGCAGCTTACAGAAGACCATTCCTTGCTCAACGACTACCTCAAGGTGCACACCCTATCCGAGGAAGAGATCGCGAACTTCCCGCACAAGAACGTCATCGTCCGGGCTCTCGGGATGAAAGATACGGTCCAGGTAGACACGCTACGACGTGATATAATGCCCGGGGAAACCTATCTAATGTGCTCGGATGGGCTGTCAGGAATGGTGACCGACGAAGAGATACACCGCCTGGTTGTCGAATCCGACGGAAACCTCGAAGCGGCTTGTGAAAGCTTGGTCGCTTGTGCCAACGCAAACGGCGGCACTGATAATGTGACCGTCGTTTTGGTGAGCTTCTCCGACGCCTGAGCCTCTCTGAACCTCTAAATTCTGTGATCAACCTTACAAGTCTTCAAAGCTGTACAGCAGGTCTGCTTGTACGGCTTCCTAGATATTCGTTGAAACGATCGTCTCCGTTTTGACCGTTTTCTGTACAAAAAAAGCCGTACAAGGAGTTCTCTGTACACATTAGAAGTCTGTACAGGCCTAAATGATTAGTTATATCAGTGACTTATGGCTTTGTTGGCGATTTATTGAGCAATAATCGGTCCCGTATTCCCTCTGAATACACCTCGAAAACCTACTGTGCACAGGTTTTTTTTAAAAAATATTTGGGCAAAACATGTTCTTTTTGGTTTATGAACAGATTTTTCCTGGATAAGATCTATACAGCTAGGAAGTTGTACAATGTCGATACAAAGGAGCCTCAAATGACACGCAGCACACGGTCGGACGAAGGCGTTGATCAGTAGGTCATGTCGATTAGTCGACACCCGGTCCTAACCCGAGAGCAAGAAGTTGAGCTCGCGGTAGAGTACCGTGACACCAACTGTCCTCGGGCAGCAGATAAATTGGTGGTGTCGAACCTTCGCTTCGTTGTGAAGGTTGCCCATGAGTACCGCGGCTACGGTTTCCCACTTCTCGACTTGGTACAGGAAGGCAACATCGGCCTGATGAAGGCGGTGGAAAAATTCGAACCAGCGAAAGGCTACCGTCTCATCTCGTATGCGGTTTGGTGGATCCGGGCCTATATCCAGAACTACATCATGAAATCCTGGTCTCTCGTCAAAATGGGTACGACCCAAGCCCAACGAAAGCTCTTCTTTAAGCTACGCTCGGAGCGCGAGAAAGTTGAGAGCGAGATGGAAGGCGATGGACGAGCATCGGCGGATGACTTGGCGGCTCGACTTAAGGTGAACGTAAGCGACATCAACGACATGGAAGCACGCCTGTCTGCGCGTGATTTCTCTCTCGACTGCGAGATTGTCTCC
>JAYYQC010000280.1:0-5423 GCA_036128675.1 Myxococcota bacterium
GGATAACCGGGTCGAAAAATTCGACGTCGAAAGCTTTGACAAAGCAGTTCGTGCCGGGACGATCTCGAGTCACGACCAAATGCGATGGGCCGTCATCACAGGACCCGTGTTCGTAAGATGTGGCGAAGTCGATTACTTTAAACAAATTCGTCCAGCCGAATCGGTCGTCTTTCAGCACAACTTTAATCTGGCTCGATTCCCTTACCTTACTCTCTTAATCATCGTCTCACTTTGCTCCGCATTTTTTCTATTCCAGCAACCCGCCTCGGATAATTCTTTTCTTCTTGTGGAACGCGGTGCCAAAAGTGTCGATCTGATGTTTGAGTTACAACAATGGTGGCGTCTCGTTACAACAGGCTGGGTCCACGTCTCAGAATTCCACTTAGGCATCAACGTTCTCTTTTTGCTAAATTTAGGCGGACCGGCCGAGGCGGTATTCCGTCGACGAGACTATGCACTGATTCTTATGAGTTCGCTCTTGGTGTCATCGGGATTATCAGCATGGATGAACCCGGTAGTAAGCGCCGGGGCAAGTGGCGTTGTTTTTGGCATCTGGGGCGCTCTCGTCGTCTTTGGCTTTCGATTTAGAAGACTATTACCTCCACGTTATCGTCGTTACTTTGTTTATTCAGTTACGCCCTACGCACTCTTCGCACTTTATATTGGTTTCATCATGTCCAATGTCGACCACTTCGCTCATATCGGTGGAGTCATCGGCGGGTCATTGGCTGCCGCTACAATGAAACCACGACTACTCTGCAAACCCGAGAGTCTATATCGAGCAGGCGTACTGCTCGCCATTCCGATTCTGATTATTGGCATTGCCTCCATATATCGCGGACCGCATCTCGAATTACGCGAGCTACCCGTTACTGGCCGCTTTGGATTTAAGTTCAATGCGCCAAGTGCTTGGGAACAAACCATTTCGAAATCACAAGCCAATATCGAGACCCGTTCCTTTCAAAATTTAGCCGGCGTTACCTTCGGAATTGAAATGCGAAGAGGAACCACATTCAAATCACTCAGTGATGGTGCCATGGATTTCCTCGACTTTGAGGTTGCGCCCGAAATTGAAAACCTCAGTACGGCGAGTTTTCGACTCTCTGATTGGACTTCCTGTGAATTAGGAGGTCTCGATGCACTATGCATGAACTTTTCAGTCCCAACGCCAGAAGGCTTTCTGCTCAATAAGATCTTTTTCGTTCAACGAGGAGTTTATACATACGCCATGATGCTCAGCATCCCATCGTGGTTAGAAGCACCCTACGTCGAAGCCTTTCAACCGATTCTTGATTCGATCTCAATCGATGTTCCTCCCTCCCTTACTCAAGCTGAACAGAATTACCGAGAGCAATCCTTTGAACAAAACGCAGCGCTTGTTTACCGCGAGTATCTACTCGCAGGTTTAATTGCGGAGGCCGAGCAACTCTTTGCTACTTCGTGGACTCGCTGGCCCAATGGCGGGTCTCTCGCCTACGAGCGGGCGCGAGGCCTTAAGCTCACCAAGCAGGGTACGAAAGAAGAAGTGTGTGACTACGCCGAGATCGCACTGAAAAATCGAGAATGGTCGGTGGAGATGCTTAAGGATATCGTGCGCTATCTTGAAGCTTGCGAACGTACCGAAGCTGCGAACCTAGTTCGAGACGCAGCCCGCAAGAGGTTTCCGAAAGCCAAAGACCTGCCCTAGGCGTTTGTTAAATTTAAACCGGTGACGTCAAGCTCAAGGACAATCGGACAATGATCAGACCCTAGCTGCTCACTCATAATCGAGGCGTTCACGATTCGCTCTTTGAGCTCCGTCGCTACTAAGATGTAATCGATGCGCCATCCAACGTTTCGCTCGCGCACACCTTTGCGCTGGCTCCACCATGTATAGGCTCCGGTTTGTTCGGGATGAAGTGAACGAAAAGTGTCGGTATAACCGTTATTTAACCAACGTTCGAGCTCTTCGCATTCCTCGGGGCGAAAACCGCTGGTCTTGCGATTGTCTTTGGGTCTTGCCAGGTCGATATCCCGGTGAGCGGTGTTGAAATCACCCATCACGACGACAAGCTGTCCAGCTGAGCGTTCTTTTTCGAGCAAGTCGAAGAGTCGCTGATAGAAATCCAGCTTGAATGGAATCCGACTATTGTCCCGATTCTTTCCGCTCCCGTTTGGGAAGTAAATATTGGCCACCGTTAGTTCGCCAAACCGACAGATCTGCACCCGGCCCTCCGAATCAAACTCAGTGGCTCCGAGACTTGTTTCAACCAACGGCGTTTCTTTCGAGAGTAATCCAACCCCGCTATAACCCTTTTTTTCAGCCTCAACGACATGAATGAATGGACGAAAAGACGACAACTCTTTTGTCGCGAGCTCTTCAGTTGCTCGGACTTCCTGCAACCCAATGACATCTGCGGTCTCGGTCTCAACCCAATCGGCGAAGCCCTTGCGAAGCGCGGCTCTGATGCCATTCACATTCCAACTGACAATTTTCCAAGTGTAACTCATAACCGAACTATCCTCGACATATCTTTTACTACTCCGCACTAACCTCGTTTTCAGACGCTAAATTCGGTTGACAGCCCCTGCATGTTGAATAAGAACCCGCCAACCCAAACCCGAACTCACTGCCTCAAAGCAGGCAATCTAGGGAGTAAACCATGGCCGGCACTACACCTAAGGACCTTCTCGTTCAACCCAAGTCTGTACTCTGGAACCCAACACCAGAAACACTTCGTGAGCTTGTAGCAGCAATGCCCAACGCTCAGAAGACCGAATTTGGGAATTACAACGTCAATGTGAAAGTCACCGCACGCTCAAAAGCATCAACTTTCGTGGTTTCGAATGACCCGAATGCGCACAGTGACCAAACCATTTCACTCGAGCGTGCTCAGGAGATGGCCGAGTTTCAAAACGAGTACATCAAGTCCCAAGAGATGATCGTGATCGACGGCTTTATCGGCGGCGACCCTGCGACCCGCACTGCTGCACGTCTTACCATCGAAAAGACCAATGCGAACATCGCAGCCATGCAGCAGCAACTCTACTTCACGCCCACCGCTGAAGAGTACGCAAACTTCAGCCCCGAGCTTAATGTCATCTACACACCAAACCTGAAAGCAGAAGGCTTCCCAAGTGACCGACTGATTTCCGTTGACCTGAAGAACAAGGTGACCCGAGTCTTCAACAGCGATTACTTTGGGGAGAGTAAAAAGGGCGGGCTCCGTATGTGGAATCAGCTTGTTTTCGAACGTGGTGGCCTAGCGCTTCACGCGGGCTGTAAGGTCTTTGATATGAAGGAAGGCCGTAAGGTCGGCCTCATTATCGGCCTTTCGGGAACCGGTAAAACCACCACGACTTTCAGCCGGCAAGAAGGTTCACGTCCAGTTCAAGATGACTTCGTTGGACTACTTCCTGATGGCACTGTTCTGGGAACTGAAGATGGTTGCTTCGCAAAGACATTTGGTCTCAACGCAGAAAGCGAGCCTGCAATTTATGCAGCGGTAACGAACCCTAACGCATACCTGGAAAACGTTTCTGTCAACGAAGACGGCACTGTTAACTTCTTCGACGACAATTTTACCGCCAACGGACGAGCAACTTTCCCGTTCGGCCTCATCGAAGATGCAGCACCCGCGCAAGACCTACCAGCCGTGAGTTTTGTTCTCATTCTGAACCGCAACGATAATCTCATCCCAGCGGTTACGAAGCTGAGCGCAGAGCAGGCGGCGGCTTTCTTCATGCTCGGAGAAACTCAGGGGACTTCAGCGGGTGGCAAAGAGGAAGCCGGTAAAGCACTTCGGGTTCCAGGAACCAACCCATTCTTTCCACTTCTTCATGCACAGCAAGGTAACCGCTTCCTAGAGCTTATCTCTGGCCTGAATTTCGATGTATATCTGATGAATACCGGCTGGGTCGGTGGTGCTGAAGGTACACCTCACTCAAAGAAGGTGAAGATTCGACACTCATCTGCAATCGTTCAAGGCATAGCCAAGCAGTCGATCAGCTGGAAGCCAGACCCGACATTTGGCTACGAGCTGGCGCTCGGCGTCGATGGTTTCTCTGATGACGATCGCGGCCTCCTAGCGCCTCAAGAGTACTACGAAGCCACCTCTCGCGGGGACGAGTACGAAAATATCGCTGAAAGCTTTAAGAGAGAGCGCGTTGCGCACCTGAAGAAGTTCCCAGGAACCGACGAACGTCTCATTGAAGCGGTCTCTTAACTCGAGGCGATGATCATATTCATGCGCTTGTTCGAAGAGAATAACGAAAAATGAATTGACAACAGGGGGTCGGATTCGCTAAATCCGGCCCTCGCTGAGCGGGACTAACTCAGTGGTAGAGTGCAACCTTGCCAAGGTTGAAGTCGCGAGTTCGAATCTCGTGTCCCGCTCCACTCCCCCCCCTTTTTCTAGGGGATTATGCACCACAGGATGTGAACTATGCAGAAGGCACTGATAGCTCTGATCGCGCTGGGTCTAAACCTGGTCGCTTGCAACAAGTCTCAAACCGCTCCATCAGAAGATGCGGAAGTGGCCAAGGTAGAGGCCAAACAAGACGCAACAACTGCAACGAAGGCTACTGCAGCGAGCGCAACTGCTCCAGCTAAGAAGATTGAGGTACCACCTATGCCAAATCAAATTGCACCACCAGCCGACGTAGCAGCAGCGCCTGCGGATGCCCAGAAGACTGAATCAGGTCTCGCCTGGAAAATCATTACGAAAGGTACCGGCACCAAAAATCCAGCAGCTGCCGATATCGTTGAGGTCCACTACACCGGATGGACAACCGATGGAAAAATGTTTGACAGCTCGGTAACCAGAGGGCGCCCTGCAAAGTTTCCTCTAAACCGCGTCATCAAAGGGTGGACTGAAGGCGTTCAAAAACTAGTTCAAGGCGATAAAGCCCTCTTTTGGATTCCGGGAGCCCTTGCTTACGGCGACACCCCTACCCGACCCGGCGCGCCAGCGGGCATGTTGGTTTTCGAAATCGAACTTCTCGGAATTGAAGAAGCACCTAAGCCAATTCCTGCACCAGCTGACGTTGCAGCAGCGCCAGCAGATGCGAAAAAGACAGCGAGCGGCCTTGCATACAAGGTCCTCAAGGCAGGCAGCGGAGCCGCTAAGCCAGCCGCAACCTCTATGGTCGATGTTCACTACACTGGGTGGACCACCGACGGGAAAATGTTCGACAGTTCAGTCCTCCGCGGTAAATCAGCGCAGTTTCCGCTCAACGCGGTCATCAAAGGATGGACTGAAGGCGTACAGCTCATGGTCGAAGGCGAGAAGACTCGTTTCTGGATCCCAAGCGAGCTTGCCTATGGCAACCGCCCAGGACGTCCACAAGGAACGTTGGTATTCGACGTGGAGCTTCTGAAGATCATCAAATAACGTGGTCCGACTCGTCAACATCCCGCACACACGACTGGGTCGAGCGTGGCA
>JAYYQC010000281.1:0-4551 GCA_036128675.1 Myxococcota bacterium
GAAGAATCGACCACCATCGATTCAACCAACAGCGGCACCGGTACCGCTCCCCAATCTCCGACCTCGGACGACACCTCGGACGAGACGGCCGCCGAGACAGTTCGCCTTCTTCCCTTCTCCTGCTTCATTGGACCTTCGGCATGCGACCCCCGCAATGGTGATGGATGCGACGAAGGTGCGAGCTGCGACTTCTCGAGCGAGAGTCAACTCACCTGTTTCCCGCCACCCAATACCGCGGCGCTCGACGCACCTTGCAATAATTCTGGGGGTCCGTTTTGTGCCTCAGGAGGCTGGTGCGCACCCGATAATACGACCGGCGAAGCTCGATGCCACACAGTATGTTGCGACGACAGCGAGTGCGGCACCCCAGGCACGAAGTGTATCGGTATCTTTACCGACCCAAATATCGGCTCGCTCGGACTTTGCAGAATTCCGACTGAAGACGACGAAGATGATGACGGTGCAGATAATTGTCTGCCCGCCGGCGCAAGCTGCACACCGAGCGATGACCAGTGCTGTGGCTATTGCCATGTCGGGCACTGTCACTAATCTCATCACACTTAAAAGACTGACTACACTATGAGTCCGGCCCAGGTACACTTGTACCTCGGGGGTGGCTCTGAAGACCCCTTCAGGTTAGACTCAGCGAAACAAAGTCTCGTTCCCCAGGACTCTATATATGCTCTATTTATACCGTATCGCGATCGCGGCTTATCTCACTTTAGGAATTCCCGCATTATCCTCAGCATCGTCTCTTTTTATCAATACGCAGTCCGGACTCTCTTTTAATTCGGTTTCCGCGAATCTTGGCGTTGAAGCTGGTATCCGGAAGCCCTCATACGGACTATTCTTCAAAGCGGACTGGAATCCATGGTTTAGCCCCCAAGCAGTTCAAGATGCGTTGAAGCCAGGCATCATGAATCTGGGCATCGGAGTGGAGCACCTCTACTTTAACGACCGCTGTCGCTTCACCGCATCGGTGGGCAGTTCAACCCTCCTCTTCGACACTGCGCTTGACGAAGCTTGGACAACTGGATTTTTTATCGAAGTGTCGCCGGTGAGCCTACGCTGGCCACTCACGGAAGAGCTCACGCTTCAGGTGGAGCCCACCTCAATCAGTCTGGCCATGCCCGTTCTCTCGGGTATACCGTTGATCTCATTTCAGTACAGACATGGCATTAGCCTCGAGTGGAAACCACAATGAAGCGTGCGAGGTCAAAACTCTCTCTAGCACTTGGAGTGTGCATCGCAGCAGCGCTTACCCCATCGAATGCAGCGGCGTTCAAGATTGGCAGCGCCTTCACGGACCCTTGCCACGAGCAGATAACGCTGCGCGGATTCTTCCAAGATGACAGCCTTGAGGGAGAGCAGATCTTGGTGCCCTCCAACATATTCGAGGGTAAGGCAGCCAATCAGAGTGCTACTTGGCTGCAAATTGCGCAGTATCTTGAGTCGGAGGTAGACTATACGTTTCGCTCTGATTTTGAGCGGTTCCTTGGTATCACGCTCTTCATTGGTACCCGCTATCCCGATCAAGCAAACTTCGCGATCATGGATATCAACAGCCTTCGGGACCTTCACCTCGCCGTCGAAGGACAGGAAGGCCACGCACTTCGAGCCATCGACTACGATTTTGAATTTGGAAACGAGCAAGCAGTGCTCTCGCTCCGGGACTATATTCGCGAGCTTGTCGATGAAGCCTACGAATCATTTGAAGGCAGTCGCCCGGAGAGTGGCGCAGCCATCACCAAGACCAGCCTTAAAAATCAAACAGTGAAGGTCGGTTTCTGGCTCGACTTCTATGGCACCATCGACGTGGAGGTCTGGCGTCCGCTTTTCTTGCTTGGAAAAGCAGCGCATGCGCTGCAAGACTCATTTGCCCACACCTATCGCTCTGAGGATACGAAGAATATTTATGCCGTCGGTAATTTCGTCGAGGCTATCTCAACGGACTATGCTGAGTCTCGCGATGGCCCCCGACACAGCGACCAGACCGACGACTGTCAGGACCCTCGGGTAAAGCCTCTGGTGGATGCGGCAATCAATGCCACCCGAGCACTATTTTTTGCATTTCGGGATTACCTCGCTGCATCCAATGCTGATGAAGCCACGCGATTAGCCGCCTCAGCGAATCTCGACCGCGTGATTGCGGAACAGACGGCCTACCAGAGTGGCTGCGGCTTCGAAAATAATTACTGCGAAACTCCCTGGGCTGAGCTCGCGAAAGAAGCAGAGACCGTACCACTCCTCGGCTGTACGAACGCCAGCCCAGCGCCTTGGTTCATGACCCTAGCCGGACTCCTCTGCCTCCAATGGTATCGACGACGGCGACGTTCGACTGACCAGGAACTCATCGTCTGATGCTCTAAAGCACAGATAATACAGAGACTTAATCCATTTAAAGACCGAGAGACCCTCACCAGAAGTCGGCAAGCTCTGTTATTTCCTGCCCACCTCCGCTAAACTCTACGCCGACCTCAGAGTAAGAAACTGGCTGCTCGGACCATGCCTTAAAGGACAGCCCCACAGAGATGAAGAGCCAGGCCGCTCTTCAGAGGAACTCGTCATGACGCATCTTCATATGGGCATCAATATGGGACACGACCGGTCGGTCGCTGTCGTTCAAGATGGACAAGTAAAAGTAGCGATCGAGCAGGAGCGTCTCGACCGCATCAAGCACAGCGTTGGCTTTATGTATCAAGCCCCGGGAGAAATGAGACATATTCAGGTCCCCGGCGAGTGTATCCGCTACTGCCTCGACATGCTCGATGTTCCCCTCTCGGAGATCTCAAGCATCACCGCGAATATGCCGGGGATTGATTATGCACCCGACATCATGCGCGGTAAATTCTCAAAAGATATTGCTGACCGGGTTCAAATCATCCCAAGTCATCACCTCGCGCATGCCTATACCGCCTACTGGCCCTCTGGTTTCGACGAAGCACTGGTGCTGGTCGCAGATGCTAGCGGCAGTACGCTCACCGAAACAAGCGGCTGGCAAACCGAGTCGTATTCTCTTTATACCGGGAGAGGTACCAAGCTTGAAATGCTACACAGCGAGCGCGTCCAAGCCCATCTCGCTCAGCTCTCGACCCTCGGGTTTGTCTACGAATATATCTCTCGCAAAGCAGGATTCTTTACGCGGGTAAATGCAGGACTCAGCTTCCCAGAGGCGGGAAAGCTGATGGGACTCGCAGCCTATGGCGGGCCGCAGATAAACTGGGAAACCTGGCTTCACACGCAGAAAGACTCTACGAGCCTATCTATTTCTGCCTACGATATATTTCTTGAAGTCGCGGCTCTCGAGAAGCGCTACGACCAAGGACATGGAAAGCCCTACTTTCGTCCCTGGCTCGTCGACCTTGCCTATAAGGTTCAAGCTGAGCTGGAGGATGCACTCACACACATCGTCGCGACCGCGCAGGCCGAGACCGGACTCAATAAGCTCTGTCTTGCCGGCGGTGTAGCACTAAACTCGGTTGCCAATTACCAGGTCTTGATGCGCTGCAAGCTCGACGACATCTTCATTTTCCCAGCCGCAGCCGACAATGGCATCGCTGCGGGTTGTGCGCTGTGGGCCTACGACACCATCGGCGGTGGGACCGAGCGCCCCAAGCTCAACATCGCAACACTCGGCCGAACGCATGGCTCGGATGAGATCGAGCAAGCACTCGCCAAATACGACGACCTGGTCATTGTGGAGGAGCATGGCCCAGAGACAATGCCTCAAAAGGTGGCCGAAGCACTGGCCGATGGAAGCATTGTTGCGCGTTTTGAAGGGGGATGTGAATACGGACCACGGGCACTCGGTCACCGTTCAATCCTCGCAGACCCGGTCTTTCTCAGAATGAAAGATGTAGTCAATGCTCGCGTGAAGTTCCGAGAAGCCTTTCGCCCATTCGCACCCTTCGTTCCCCTAGATCGTGCCAATGAAGTCTTCGAGCTTGAGGCCGAGAGTCCCTTTATGCTCTTGGTCGCCAAGATCCGCGAAGAGTTTCACGCGGTACTGCCTGCCATCACCCACGAAGATGGGACTGGGCGCGTCCAAACTTGTACTTCGGAGGCTAACCCATTCTTCTACAATCTATGTCTCGAAATAGACAGGCTCCGCGAAGGTCCGCCGGTTCTTCTTAATACGAGCTTCAATGTCGCCGGACAGCCGATTGTCGAAACACCAGAAGAAGCAATTGCAACGTTCCTTCGAACCGACATCGACTATCTCGCTCTGGAGAATAAATGGATCCGGCGACGTCATGAGCCGGTGAAATCCTATGAATCCCACGTAAAGGACCTCCCCAAAGAAGCCATGCCCCACGGCTTAGAGCCCGAACAACCGTCAGTGCGACCACTCATGGACGAGCTGGATGCCGCGCTCTTCCACGGTGCCGAGAGTAGTCATTGGACCCATGATGAAATTCAAGAGCTTGCAGCCGAGGGCGGAAAATTCAAAGAGACAAGTCGACTCTACCCCGACTCGGGCTATCTGGGTGCGCTTGAAACCCAAATTGCGAAAAATACTGTCCTCTTGCTCAATCCCAAGGGTACCTCCTT
>JAYYQC010000282.1:0-5176 GCA_036128675.1 Myxococcota bacterium
GAATGAAGATGCCGATGGTATCGCGATGAGCTCGTACCAAGGCGGTCACGTTGAATACTTCAAGTACATGGTCGATTTACTCAAAGAAGCAGGTGCCGCGCACATTAAAGTCTTCGCCGGAGGTGGAGGTGTCATCGTTCCACAGGAGATCAAGGACCTTGAGGACTACGGTGTGGAGAAGATCTACAGTCCGGAAGATGGTCGAAAATTGGGACTCGATGGCATGATTGAGGACCTCATCGCTCGAACGCGCAGGGCTAAAGCGGCTCGTGTTCCCTCAGCTGATGAATCCTTGGCTCCAAGTGTTGAGCGACCGGTTGCGCTGGCGAGGATGTTGACTGGCCTGGAAGAAGGCCGTCGTCCACAAGTAGAGCTTAGTGAAGCCAGGGTGGTTCCCGTTGTTGGCATTACTGGACCTGGTGGTGCCGGTAAGAGCAGTCTCACCGATGAACTTCTAATGCGTTTTCGATATGCATTCGGTGCGAAACATCTAGCCGTCTTATCTATTGATCCCACAAAGAGACGGACGGGCGGAGCATTGCTCGGCGACCGCATTCGGATGAATGCCTTGGATACCGATACGATTTTCATGCGTTCGATGGCCACGCGCCGGAGCCACTTAGCTACAAACGAAATGTTGCAGGATGCGATCGCTCTGCTCAAGCATGCTGGCTATGACCTTGTCATTGTCGAGACCGCAGGTATTGGCCAGGGCGGTAGTGAAATCGTCGACCTTGTCGACCTTTCACTCTACGTGATGACCAGTGAGTACGGCGCAGCCAGTCAACTTGAGAAAATCGACATGATCGATTACGCAGACATCATTGTTCTTAATAAATTCGAAAAGCAGGGCGCGCTCGACGCAGTGCGCGATATCAAGAAGCAATGGCGCCGTTCTCGTAAGGATTGGGATATCTCTGATGACGCTATTCCGGTGTATCCGACGATAGCCAGTCAGTTTAATGACCCTGGAGTGAATCGCCTCTTTGCAACGATTGTGAAGCGCATTGCTGATTACTCTGACCCAGTAACCTGGACCGATTCTGAGATTGACGACACACGCGAAGTCGAACGTCACGCAATGATCCCGGCGTCGCGCGTTCGTTATTTATCAGAAATCGCAGCTCATGGGCGCTCGGTCGCTGCGAAAATTGAAGCGATGTCGGATGCTGCACATAAAGTTCAGGCGCTCCGTGAAAGTCTTGAAATCCTTCAGGTGGAACTCGACGGAACTCTTGCGTCGCTTCCCGTCAGTGATGACACTTCCATTCAGGCGTTGAGTGAGGCACACAACGCGGCATTGGCATCTATCGATGGGGAGGCGCGTGCCCTCTTGGAAGCATGGCCTCAAGTGCGGGAGAGTGTACGGACTGAGACCTTTGAGTACAAAGTCCGCAATCGAACAATTTCCGGGGACAACTACACAACGAGCTTGAGTCATCAGAAGATTCCACGTGTCGCGGCACCAAGCTACAAAGACTGGGGAGAGCAGCTTCGATTCCTGCTTAAAGAGAACCTGCCTGGACGCTACCCATATACCGCAGGGATTTATCCCTATAAGCGTAGTGGTGAAGACCCAACGCGGATGTTTGCGGGGGAAGGAATGCCTGAGCGAACAAACCGCCGCTTTCATTATGTATCGAAAGCTCAGCCGGCCAAGCGTCTATCGACTGCGTTTGACTCTGTCACACTCTATGGGGAGGACCCTGCAAAGCGTCCTGATATTTTCGGTAAGATTGGCAACTCAGGTGTGTCAATTTGCTCACTAGATGACGCCAAGCGTCTCTACTCCGGTTTCGACTTGTCGGATCCCAAGACCTCGGTGTCGATGACTATCAACGGACCTGCTCCGATGCTGCTCGCCTTCTTTATGAATGCAGCAATCGACCAGAACGTTGAGAAGTATTTGCGGGAAAACGGCCTTTGGGACGATGCGGAACAGAAGATTGCCGAACTCTATAAAGGCAAGACGCGTCCTGAGTACCGAGGTGAGTTACCTGAAGGTCATGATGGACATGGTCTTGGGCTCTTAGGAGTGACCGGTGACCAATTAGTCTCGCCCGAGGTCTATGCGCGCATTAAGAGTGAGACGTTGACCCAGGTGAGAGGAACCGTTCAGGCGGATATTCTTAAAGAGGATCAAGCTCAAAATACGTGTATCTTTTCTACCGAATTTGCCATGCGTATGATGGGTGACATCCAAGCGTATTTCATCGACCACGGTGTCCGAAATTACTACAGCGTATCAATCAGCGGCTACCACATCGCGGAGGCGGGGGCGAACCCGATCACCCAGCTCGCCTTAACTCTGGCCAACGGCCTTACCTTTGTTGAGTATTATTTGGCTCGAGGTATGAAGATCGATGACTTCGCACCAAACCTGAGCTTCTTTTTTAGCAATGGTGTTGACCCTGAATACGCCGTGATCGGACGAGTAGCCCGCAGACTTTGGGCAAGAGCAATGCGTGATATCTACGGAGCCAACGCGCGTAGCCAGATGTTGAAATACCATATTCAGACATCTGGTCGTTCGTTGCATGCACAGGAGATTCAGTTCAACGATATTCGTACAACGCTCCAGGCGCTCTATGCGATTTACGACAACTGCAATTCGCTGCATACAAATGCTTACGACGAAGCGATCACGACGCCGACCGAAGAGTCTGTACGCCGAGCGCTGGCAATCCAGTTGATTATCAACAATGAGCTTGGCTTGGCTAAAAATGAGAATCCTCTTCAGGGAGCTTTCATCATTGATGAACTGACCGACTTGGTTGAAGAAGCTGTATACACTGAATTTGACCGCCTTACCGAACGAGGCGGTGTTCTTGGTGCGATGGAGACCATGTATCAGCGTGGCAAGATTCAAGATGAAAGTATGTACTACGAAGGTAAGAAGTTTGATGGCAGTCTTCCGATTATCGGTGTGAACACGTTCTTGGCTGAAAATGCTGAGGCGGAGGAAGAGTTTACAGTTGAATTGATTCGCTCGACCGATGAAGAAAAAGAAGCCCAAATCAATTCACTTGCCGAGCTTCATTCTTATCATGCCGGTGAAGCACCCGAGGCATTAAAGACGTTGCAAGAGACTGCCCGCAGTGGCGGAAATGTATTTGAGGCTCTTCTTGATGCTGCAAAGGTGGCTTCTCTTGGTCAGATGACCGAAGCTCTCTATGAGGTTGGTGGCCGTTATCGACGGAATCTATAATCCAAAGTATTAGAATGCCTGGGTGAGGCGCATACTGGGAAACCACATTGCACTGAGTGGGTTTCCATAAACACAGCCAGAATCTAGACCTGTCGTCGTCTTTTGGCGGTTCAACCCAAGCCTCGCCCAGTGCCCGTAAAAGACATGTTTCTTGCCGCGGTACCACCGATACCAAGGGTGAAAGCCTCGTGGGAAGGTGTGGTTAAGCCCATCCCAAGAAGTAGGCCGTTCGCCGCGAGCATTACAGATTCGAACCCGGGTCAAGAACTCGTCGGGAGTTTCAAGTAAGGACAGGGTTGGGTGAAGTCCGGCATGAACGGCGATATAGCCGCGGTCGATTAAGAATCGAGGCCAGCTTTCGATCCAGTCGAGCCAATGGGTGACCTGTCTCGACTTTAGTAAGTCGCGCGCTACAGTTTGAGTCCCGAGCCACCGAGGGCGCGGGCTTTGACGGTAGGCTTTGAGGATTCCGAGCTCGTGGTTGCCTAAAATGGGTGTCGCACCAAGTGAGAAGAGGGTCTTGAGCGTCGCTAAGTTCTTCGGCCCTCGGTTGATGGTATCGCCAAGCGGGATCAAGCGGTGCCGGTCTGGGTTGAACTGAGAAGACCTCAAGAGACTGAGCAGTGCTTGGTGTGAGCCCTGAATATCGCCGACAAAGAGGATCTGATCGTCACGGCTTGGGCGAGAAACTGGCATACGGTGATTTTAGCCAAGCCCACGTGGGCAATACCAGGGGCGCGATATAAAATAAGGGATGGCGACCTTGGACTGATGAAGAGAAATCAGTAGGGATGCTTAGATTAAATGAATGAGAAGAGAATCATGGCGATGACAAAGAAGCGGATTGCTATCGTGAGTACCGGTGGCACGATTGAGAAAACCTACGACGAACTCCAGGGCGTGCTCTCGAATCGAGTAAGTGTCCTCGATGTGATGCTTGCGGGCTTGGAACTCAATGGGGTCGAGCTTTTTCGGGTGGCGCTTATGGCTAAAGATAGCAATGACATGACCGCAGCCGATCATACTTTGATCGCAGAGACTGTTCAGACGCTCTCGCGTAGCTACGATGGTGTGGTGGTTGTTCACGGAACTGACCGTCTCTCCGAGACCGGTGAGGAAATTAAGGAGACCGTCGGTGACCCCAAGGCACCGATTATTCTCACTGGAGCGATGCGTCCTTATGAGCTTCGGCATACCGACGCGGTGCAGAACCTCACGGAAGCCCTCTTAGCTGTACAGTTGGTTCATCCTGGTGTCTACGTCTCGATGCATAACCGTCTCATCGAGTTTCCCGGCGTCGTGAAAGATCGCATGCGTGGAACGTTTGTCCACCGGGATGACGCCTAATTAGTCTCGATTAGGGAAACGAGGCTTGGCGAACTCTAAGAGTTCGTCGATTGGGGCAGGCTTAGGTACGAGCTGCTCAATAACGCTCGTGACCTTTTGCTTATAGCGCTGAGAGAAAAGGGTGAGGTCGAGGACCAGGTTATTAGATGCCATCTCGATGAGGACACGATCTTCGGTCACAACACCTTCAGCACCACCACCTTCATCAGTCTGCGATAAGAGCAATGTCTTGCGGTCAGCGACCAGCATCAGTCGTTTTTGCCAGTGCTCAGCGAGCGCTTCCTCGCTCAAACCATAGGTGTAAATATCGTATTGCCGCTCCGGTAAGTCTGTAAACGAGAAGAGCGATACGTCGACACCACGTTCATGGGCAGCTGCTAAAGCGGGCTGCAGAAGGACTTCATGCGAGCTCCAGACCGACGCGACCAAGGTATTTTCGGCGTTTTCGATAAGACTGGTTGCGTGCTCCAGCACCCCGCGCTCGTCTCGGAGTGGCCATAAAAGGGCCCCGCCGCTCTGCCGAACCATCGAGGAAAGCGAATCGCGTAGGTCATCGATGGTCGTATCAAAACGTCCTTTGAGTAAGTCGCAGAGCCGCTCAGGCTCGATCGCTACGTAACG
>JAYYQC010000283.1:0-10000 GCA_036128675.1 Myxococcota bacterium
GATAGCCGCATCGGTCGCTGCTCACGCATTGCTCTCACAATGTCGGAAAATTCAGGACTTGAGCGAAACGCATACCCTTCGGCGACATGGACCAGCCGAAAGCCACGGCTCGATGCTGCAACCTCGTCCCCATTCCATCGCTCCGTCAACGCTTTCATCGCCTCTCGCAGCGAACCGAGCTCAGCTTCAAGTGCGGTCGGCTCCATGCGCTTCCAGTACCGCGCGAACACTCTCTTGATCTCATTGAGCGTCATCGCATCGCCGGAAGCAAAGAGAAGAGCTTCCAGCGCGTTCACGGTCTCATCCCTTAATGGTGCGGCCGGGACTGCCTCACGAGACTTTTTCTTTCGCCTCGGGGGCTTGGCGTCATCTTTTGATGCTGCATCGGTCTTATCAGTCTCGTCGGACGCAGTGAGGTCCTCGGCTTTAACCTCCGTCGACGCTTCGTTGCTGGAACCATCGGTAAACTCAACACTGGCTTCGTCATCATCGCTGACCGACCCAAGCTCAAGCATGGCTGCATTGAGGATCACATCCTCTTCATCTTCATCGTCTTCATCGTCTTGCAGCAACTCAGTCAGCTCACCGTCAGCCTGAGAAGCGTCTAGTGACTGTGCCTCGGAGAGCACCTCATCGGTGGTTTCTTCTTCGTTTAACGTTAGCGCTGATGATTCGGTATTGTCGTTTTCACTATGCATACTGACTCTCGTCCAGCCCCTTTAAGCGTTCATGTACTTCATTGGGGTCTTCAAAGCGCGGCCGTAGGTAAAGCACGCCATCATCAGACTGATACACACGCATCAGTCGCATCTTGGCCATCTCAAGCACCGCCAAGAATGTCACAATGAGATCTAATCGGCTGTCAATTGCGCTCACGAGCTCACCAAATGGCGTATTGGGCCGTCTTGCCAAGAGCGTTGACATCTCGATAATTCGGTCTCGCAGCGAAATAGAGTCTAGGCGCACCTGATGCTTGAACTCACGACGTCGCTGCCTGAGAATTTGGTCAAAGGATGCAACCAAAGAGAAAACACCAACCTCTTTAAGGCCGCCATCCTCACGCTGCTGAGATGGGACCAATTCCGGAGGTCGATTAAAGACATCTCTTCCCGTCTGCTCCAGTCCTCCCAGTTGATCTGCTGCGTCTTTGTATTTTTGGTATTCGAGTAAGCGCCGCACCAATTCCGCGCGTGGGTCTCGTTCTTCCTCGTCCTCATCCTCATCATCATCGGGCGGTAAGAGCATCTTCGATTTAATGTGCGCAAGCTCCGCTGCCATGGCTAAGAACTCCGCTGCAACATCGATATCCAGGTCTTCCATCGTCTTCATTGCTTCGAGGTATTTCTCGCACAGAAATGAAATCGGAATGTCAAAAATGTCGAGCTTGTGCCGCTTGATTAAGAAAAGGAGCAGGTCAAGTGGCCCCTCAAAATCGAGGGTATTCAACTTGAAGAGTTCGTGAATACTCTCGGCTACAGGAACGTAATCCTTTGGGAAATCGAGATAGCTCTCACCATTAAGTTTTACTTGCCCGCGAAGCATCTCGTGCTCGGGCGCGAGCTCAACATCATCGTCGATGGTTGGCTGTGGCTCGGGGCTGGCCGAAGTTTCTGGCTCGGGCTCTTTATGTTCGGTTGTATCAGACATTGCTCAAGCGACCGCTCTAGCACGTCCTTCTGCTCTCTTAAAGATGGGCAGCTAATTACTTTCCAAGCGGATGGTGGCGATTTACCACTTCTTTGAGAACATCTCGGTCCACATGGGTATAGATCTCAGTGGTCGAAATATCCGCATGGCCCAGCATTTCCTGCACAACACGAAGGTCCGCGCCTCCCTGAAGCAGATGCGTAGCAAAGGCATGCCTAAGCTTGTGCGGCGAGAGGTCACCCTCGATACCAGCGACCAACGCGGAGCGCCTCACGATATTGTAGAGGGTCATGCGCGTGATGGGCTTACACTTTTGACCGATAAAGACGAAATCGCTGTGCTTACCCTTCAAGAGCTTAGGGCGTGCGTGTTCTAGATAGTTCGTTAAGGCCTCTTTCGCATGCTTACCAAGAGGCACCAGTCGTTCCTTGCTTCCTTTACCCCTGGGTCTTACGACGCCGAGCTCAAGATGGAGTTCTTCGAGCCGTAGTCGACAGAGTTCTGATGCTCGCAACCCTGATGCATAAAGCAGCTCCATGGCGGCAGGCGCGAGATATCGGTTTGTCCCGGTGTGTGCAGTGGATGCCGCAGCAATGAGATCTAAGACCTGCTCTCGACTGAGTACTGTTGGCAGACGCCGTGGAACCTTAGGTGGCTGTAAGCCTCTGGACGGATCGGCATCGATATGCCCCCGCTTCGCACCCCATTTAAAAAGTTGGCGAACCGCGGACTGAGCGCGTGCCTGCGAAGATGCCGCAAGACCGGCTTTCGACAGAGACTGAAAGAACCGAGCCAGATGGATTAGGCGAACATCGCGCGGACTCGCGAGGCTCTCGTCATCACTCAGGAACACGATGCACTTATCAAGGTCGCGAGCGTATGCCTCGAGGGTGTTGGTTGAAGCGTTCTTCTCAACCGAGATGTGGTCGAGATAGAGGTCTTTAAAGAGAAGTAGGTCCATGATTAGACGCTACTCACTACGCTCGCTCTCGCCAAGTTTTAGGCAAAATCCAGTGATTTACGCGTAACTATGAAAGCCATGCCCGGACTTGCGTCCGAGCCGACCGGCTTCCACAAGACGCTTCAGCAGCGGGCATGGGCGATATTTCGGGTCTCCGAGGTCCCCATGCAATACTTGCAGGATGGATAAGCAGGTATCGAGACCGATAAAGTCAGCAAGGGTCAGTGGCCCCATTGGCTGATTGGTTCCGAGTTTCATCGCTTGGTCAATATCTTCGGCCGACGCCACGCCTTCCATGAGCGCAAACGCCGCTTCGTTGATCATCGGCATGAGGATTCGGTTGACGATGAACCCAGCGTAATCTTTTGAAGTAACAGAAACCTTATTCATCTTGTCGGAAAGAGCGATAGTCGCGTCGTAGGTCTCATCGCTCGTAGCTACGCCTCGAATAACCTCGACAAGCTTCATCACCGGCACCGGATTCATAAAGTGCATCCCAATGACCTTGTCTGGTCGAGATGTCTTTGCGGCCAAGCGAGAAATGGAGATCGATGATGTATTCGTCGCGAGGATTTTCCCTTCGGCCACGACCTCATCAAGCTGCTTGAAGAGCTTGGTCTTAAGTTCTTCATTCTCGGTTACGGCCTCGACAACGAAGTCGACCGACGACAGCCCCGGGATGCCGTCAACAGGCTTAAGCCGTGCCATCGCCGCTTCCGCATCCGCAGCCGAAATCTTCTCTTTCGCGACCATACGGTCGACCTGCTTACCGATCGACGCCTTTCCCGCTTCAGCGGTTGCTAGGTCGATATCAGCGAGGTGCACCTCATAACCCGAGAGAGCCGCTACTTGCGCAATCCCACGGCCCATCTGGCCAGCGCCCAGAACTCCAAAAATGTGTACGTCTTTCATTGCTTATCCTCCGAGAATCCTGAACGTGCGATGCGTTCAGTCAGTTATGCGCCGTCTTCGCCCTCAGTTTTAGGGACAGGTACGATGGCCTCTTTCTTAGTTGCCACTTTCTTCTTGGTGGCTTTCGACTTTTTACGTGTTGCCTTCTTTTTGCGAACGGGCTTATCGGTCACGTCTTGAGTAATCTTGGAAATAACCTGACCATTTTCCTTGAAGGAAATCTCCGCTTTCACCTCGACGGTTAGGCCCGAGAGCATCTCTTTGACCTCGCCCTGGATATCGAGCTGCCGCAAAAAGGATTTAAGCTCATCCGAGACAACGCGCATGAGTTCTTTACGTGTCTTGTCGGTCTGCGTGAGCAAGAACGAGAGCGCGTCCTTCGGTAGCTCGCCGATGGTTTGCCGAATGCCCTCTTCGCTCACAAATAAGGCGCTCAAGCCTCCGAATACAGCCTTTCGAATCGAGTCAGTTACAGCACCAGCGGCTTTAGCACTGGCACCTTCGTCGCTGCCGAATTCACCGGTTGTGGTTTCATCTTCTTCTTTCATCGTCGTCTCCTGCTTCAGCCCGATCTACGGCCTGTCAGTCCACCGAAAATTCGAGTTCAACGCCCAGGCAATTACTGCGTAACCCACTTCCGTCAACAACCTGTATGCCAAGTAACGCCGTCGATCCATCCGATACGCCCTCCGAGAATCTTACCGGCATCGCCAACCGGCCCGAGAGCGCATCCGGTGCCACCTGTGCGGCATTCATCGCATCGCTGACTGGCAGCGCCGGTGCTTGAAATGCGCCGCCCAAAAAGAGTTCAACGTCGCCGTTGGGTCCGAGGTTCCCGTCACTATCCTCAAAGTCTGCTGAGAGGATAATTGTCCAAGGGTCGCCCTCAAGCTGGCCGACCAGAGAAAAATCCGTCAGCTTCGGCGCCCCCTCGATACCGATATCCCCCTCCGACGCGCAGATAACCTCCGAGCCGCAGCCCAGAGCACCTACGCCAAGCAACGCGAGACATACGGCGAGACGGCGCGATCTCATTGAGCGTCACCGCTGAGCTTCGCCTCCATCTGAGGCGTCATTTCTTGGGGCAAAATGAGCGACCTTACGACCCCGCCACGCGTGGCATCCCATCCAGGAAATTTCGCTCCGGGATTGATGTGAAATGACCAGCCAAAGTTGACTTCATACATGGGGCCATCGCTGTTGACCGAGTCTCCGAATACCATCAAAGGACTGGTTCCAAGGGCCTCTCGAATCACAGCATCCTTCGTCGCATAGATACTCTGCTCAAGGGTTCCATCAAAAACGCCGTCGATGGTTGTAAGTTGGCTGCCTCGATAAGGCGTTCCCTTCGCTTGACCTAAATGAGCCTGGACAGCCTCGACAAATACGTCTGGCGTGGCGCTCACCAAGAGAACCTCGCCCCCCGCTTGTCGCCAGAGGTCCATCCAGCGCCGCAGGGTACATCCATGGTTTCCTAGGAAACGACTCTCCCAAGGGGCTTCGCTGCCCAACTCGACCGTGAACGCTTTAGCCACAGCGTCCCGGACCGAGGTACGCTTAAGGTTCTTCATGGCTTTAACCAAAGCAAAGAATCCATCTTTTCGAGAGACCAGGGAATCATTCCCGTACGGTAAACGCATCCGGGATACCCATTCTTCTGCAAGAGCAATCACGTCACCTCGCGCCTGAAGGCCAAGTTCGGTCGCAATGTCATCGAGCGCATTGGAAGGCCATAGACCACCATGCGCAATCGCCAAGATCCCAAGATCCATAATGTGGCCGGCCCAAACAGTATCATCGAGATCAAAGACTGCAGTCCAACGCTCGTTCGGGTTCAGTAATTCGGCAGTTGGGATGAATGTCTGAAGTTCGGAACACAATGCATTCATTTCAACCACATCTTGATTTGCGACAAACCGACCTCGCAATGCCAATCCTGAGATAGGAAGACTCAAGTCTCGAGAGTCTGACGCCAGGGTTTTCAGGCTGCGAGCAGCATACTGCGCATCCACCTTCAGACCATAACGCTCTTCGGAAGAGAGCGTCGCAAGCGCAGCAACAAGCGGCGTCGACTGCCCAAAACCGACTGCATCCCAGACCTTACGGGGTTCCTTGAGGCCTGCATAATGCAAATCCCCGACCTTTTCGGCATCGCTCAGAGCATCCGCGAGCTTAAAAAACCACTCAGCATCCCGAGGTGTGATAATACCATCACCATTGGCATCAAGCCCTCGAGCAAGAGGGACCTTCGAGTCAAATGGAAGCTCTCTGAGTGGTGGAGAAACGTCGTCAGAAACGGAGCTTGCAAAGTGAGCACACGCGCTTAGCGAGAGAGCCAAGCAAAGTATCATAACAAGTTGGCGCATTCAGCTATCCCTAGTCACGAATAATATTTAGGAGCCCTTTGCCTTGCGTCGCTTCCGCGCGCTCGGACTCTATCTCAGCAATTTTCATATCGAGGCGCCGTGCAATATTGACGAAGACCTGCGAGCTTGCACTGTCAGGGGCGCGCTGTACGATTGGCTCGCCCTCATCTCCACACTCGCGGATTTTAGGTTCGATTGGAATCTGACCTAAGAGTTCCAGTCCCATCTCAGTTGCGGCCTTTTCACCGCCGCCTCGACCGAAGATGTCGTATTCTTTCCCATCATCAGCCACGAAATAGCTCATATTCTCGACCATACCGATCACAGGGATACGCACCTTGTCGAACATCGCTTTCGCTCGGTAGACGTCGGCCAACGCAACGGTCTGGGGTGTTGTAACCAAGATGCTTCCAGTGACTTCGAATTTCTGCGCCAGACTCAACTGGATGTCGCCGGTGCCCGGCGGCAAATCGAAGATGAGGTAGTCTAGGTCTCCCCACTCGACATCGTTTACAAACTGCGTAACTGCACCAGCGAGCATTGGACCGCGCCAAACTACCGCTTGATCCGGCTCGATCATGTAGCCCATCGACATAAGCTTGAGACCAAATTTTTCGACCGGAAGAATTTTTTGTCCGTCGCTTGAGCCCGGACGCTCCGATGCGCCAAACATCGTTGGGATCGAGGGGCCGTACATGTCGGCATCCAAAAGGCCGGTTCTCTTTCCGAGATGCGCAAGCGTAAGTGCTAAGTTTGTTGCAACGGTGGACTTCCCGACGCCGCCTTTACCGCTGGCGACGAGAATCAAATGTTTGATTTTTCCTGGCATGATGGACCTCAAATACAAATCGTAGTACCCGACGGAGGAACGCTCTTCGCTCCGTGGGAGTCGCGTGAATAGCCGCTCTCAGTCCAATGAGCAATCACTAACCCTGCACAATCAGGTTTGGAGCAATGTCATGGCTTTTGAACATGAACTACAAGTCGCAACCGCTCTCGCAAAAGACGCGGGTGCCCTCATCTTAAAGTATTTCGGCCAGCCGGTTCCGCAAGAGCAGAAAGCGGACGACAGCCCAGTTACGAAGGCGGACAAAGAAGCGAATGCCCTTATCGTGGCCGGCTTAGAGGCTGCTTTTCCCGATGACCTGATTATCGCCGAGGAATCTGAGCTTCCTTCCGAGCGTACGAAGGCCAGACGGGTTTGGTCAGTCGACCCGTTGGACGGTACTAAGGAGTTTATTGACCACCTTGAGATGTATGTTGTGATGATCGGTCTGGCGGTAGATGGTGAAGCGATACTCGGGGTCGTCTATCAGCCAAATCAGGATTGGCTCTGTGTCGGGGGACCGGATGGCGCATCGATGACTAAAAATGGTGATAATCTACCGATCAAGCTTACAACGCGTGACTCCATCGACGACACCACCCTCTGCGTGTCACGTTCACACCCATCTCGCACGCTGAACGAAATTGCCGGTCGCTACACCAACGTCACGATGCTTCCGGTGGGAAGCGTTGGGCTCAAGATCGCTCACGTACTGGCGGGAGATGCAGACGCCTATATCTCAACTGCAGATCGAATGAAGGAATGGGACACCTGTGCCCCTGAAGCAATTCTCCGCGCAGCAGGCGGGCTCGTCACTGACTGCGTTGGGGCACCTCTTCGCTACAACAAAGCGGATATCAAGCAGCCCTACGGCATCATCGCGACAAATGGCCGCGTCCACGATGCTTTCAGGCGAGAGCTGGTCCCGGTGTGTGAAAGCCGCGGCTGGCCGCGACGTGAACCCCAGCAATAACGGGCAAAAGCTTCAGTTTGCCGACGCGTCCTCATCTGCCGGTTCTAGTGCACTAAGCTCGCGGCGAGCCGAGGACGCATGACGACCACCGCCATCGACAATCTGGTTGAATAGAGCAGTACCCTGGTCTTTTTGGCCTGCACGGACCAGTGAATAGGCCAACCAGTATCGAACTTCGGCGAGGACATTTGTGTCTCTCTCCAGCTCTTCTATCTCTCGGAATACTGCAATGGCTCGGTCATATTCGCCTAACTCGCGCAAAGTCGTACCCAAAAGGTAGCGGGCAGAGTCGCTGTAACGAAAGTCACCGGACATTGAGAGCGCACTCTCGAAGCTCTTCACCGCATCCGGGCGACGGGTACGCGCCAGCATGTCCCGAGCAACCCGATAGTGCTCATTGGCTCGGTCGTCCCGGAAGGTTTCAAGATCGGTTTTAAGCATCGCAACTTCGAGAGAAGTAAGCTCATCGAGGTTTATTTTTAGGACCGCTGCCTCCGCCGCATCATCATCGTCGGCGTTGCGCGCTTCTACGAATGCAAGCGCACTCGACCCAACACTCTCACGAGCCGCTTTCTCGTCGGCGAGTTGCTTTCGCTCATTCTGAAGCTTCGTCTCTTGAACAGTGAGTTCTTGCTTCAGGCGAGCGGCCTCATCAACAGCTTTGGCCGATGCCTCTTTCGACGCCTGGATGGAAACGGAGGAGATCAAATACCCCGCGATTGCGACCGTTGCGGCGATGATCAGATAGACGCCAAACGATGAGTAACGCGCTTTCTTGTCCAAAAGGTCAAAGCGCTGTTCGAACCCCTTGATATCAAGTGCGAGATTTTTAATTTGGTTGTCTGTCTTAATCGACTGGTTGCGGGATTCCACAACTTCCTTACGAAGTTCAGACAGCTCTTTAGGAAAATCAGACATAACAACTCCACTGTGTTGTTGACTGCTTACAATGTCATGAAGTGAAAGGAAAGATGGTGGGTCGTCAGGGACTCGAACCCTGGGCCACCGGATTAAAAGTCCGATGCTCTACCAACTGAGCTAACGACCCACTCTGTTGGTTTGGCGGCAATAAGACAAACGACCCTCGGTCGTCAATCTAAAAGTGCGGTAAGTGGCTATAAAACACGATCCCATCCGATAGCGAACCCGAAGACTTGTAGTAAGACGCCACCGATTGTTATAGGCGCGCCCATAGACTCTGAGATGTTCACAGAAATTGGGAGAAGACTCGTGAATACTAAAGCTTTGGTCCTTGGGGCCTTCTTAGCTCTCGTCCCGTTCGCTATCGCACAGGCACAGGGAGGTGCGCCATCAGAAGCACCCACGACCGCAGAAGCTCAGGCGCAGAATGAGACAGACGCGGCGGGTACGGATTCTGCAGCCCCCCAGGCGGCTGACGCACCAACGCCTGCTGCTGAATCCGTTGCAGATACCGTTCCAAACGAAGCAGCGGCGGAAGAAAACGCACCAGAAGCTCAAGATCCAGCAAGTGAAACCGCACCACCCACAGAGGCAGGCGCAGAGGCAGCTAAAACGGCTGCCCCGAGTCTCTCTGAACGCATCGATGAAAAGTTCGGCGCAGTGGTTGGATTTATGGCCGGCATCCTCTTTGTCGAAGTACTTCAATTTGAAAAAATCACTGAGCTCAAAGAAGCAGCCAGCGTCGGTGTTCCTCTTATTGTACTGGTCTTGGTTTTCGGTGCTCTCTTCTTCACTGTGTATCACCGTTTCTTGAATATCCGGGGCTTCAAGCATGCTATCGATGTCACACGCGGAAAATTCGATAACCCTGACGACCCTGGTGAGATCTCACACTTTCAAGCTCTGACCTCCGCTCTGAGCGCCACTGTCGGACTCGGTAATATTGCCGGTGTTGCGGTTGCGGTCGCAACCGGGGGCCCTGGTGCTGTATTCTGGATGATCATCTTAGGTCTCTTCGGCATGTCGTCGAAGTTCCACGAATGTACACTCGCGCAGATTTACCGAAAGGTTGACGATGACGGCACCATCCATGGCGGCCCCATGTACTATCTCGAAATGGGACTCAAAGAACGAGGCCTGCCGGCATTCGTCGCCAAGGCCTTTGGTGTAGTATTCGCGCTCTTCTGCATCGGTGGTTCGTTTGGTGGCGGCAATATGTTTCAAGCCAATCAAGCATGGGGCATCACCAAGACCACACTGGAAAGTCGCTTTGGGATGGTCTTCGACGGCAACGAGAGCATGTATTTCGGCATCATGATGGCGATTCTGGTCGGCCTCGTCATCATCGGCGGCATCAAGCGAATTGGGTCCGTCACCGAAAAAATTATTCCAAT
>JAYYQC010000284.1:0-17715 GCA_036128675.1 Myxococcota bacterium
TATGTGTGGGATTTATGTCCTTGCGAGTCTGGTCATCCTCGGAGCAAATGCATCCGAGCTCCCGGCAGCAGTCGGACTCATCTTCTCGAAAGCCTTTTCTTTCGAGGCGGGTGTCGGTGGTTTCGTGGGTATTGCGATTCAAGGCATCAAACGAGCGGTATTCTCGAATGAGGCCGGGATTGGTTCGGCCGCGATTGCACACTCTGCAGCTAAAACCGACGAACCAGTTCGCGAAGGGGTTGTTTCACTTCTTGAACCGTTCATCGACACGGTCGTTATCTGTACCATGACCGCACTGGTCGTCATTGTTACCGGCGCATGGGACAATCCCGACGCAGGTTCCGGTGTCAACATGACCGCCTGGGCATTCCAAACCGAGATTTCTTGGTTCCCAGTCCTCCTGGCTGTTAGCGTCTTTCTCTTCGCCTATTCAACAATGATCAGCTGGAGCTACTACGGCGAAAAGTGTTTCACGTACCTCTTCGGACGAACCCCGACTGTCTCATTAATCTACAAAGGTATCTTCTTAGTCTTCACGGTGATTGGCTCGGTCGCCAGCCTCGGCAATGTTATCGATTTCTCTGATTTAATGATTCTATCGATGGCTTTCCCGAACATCATTGGCGGTCTCATTCTGGCACCAAAGATCAAGGAAGAGCTAAATCGCTACTGGGGTAAACTCCAGAATAACGAATTCAAGGTTTATAAGTGAGCCTAAGCGCTCACCCACTCACAGACTATCTGCAAGGAGATCCAAATGCGTGAAGTAGTCATCGTCTCAGCGGCGCGTACGCCGATCGGAAAATTCTTAGGTGCCCTCTCAGGAGTCCCGGCGCACCAACTCGGAGCTACAGCCATCAAAGCGGCTGTCGAGCGCGCAGGCGTAAAACCGGAGAGTGTTGAGCACGTACTTATGGGCAATGTCCTACAAGCAGGTCAGGGCCAAGCACCTGCGCGTCAAGCGTTGCTCGGCGCAGGCCTTCCCAAGTCCACGGGTGCTGTGACCCTTCACAAAGTCTGCGGCTCAGGCCTTCGCACAGTTATGGACGCTGCGAACGGCATCAAGGCCGAGGAATGGACCACGGTTGTCGCTGGCGGCATGGAGAATATGTCTCTTTCACCGCACCTCATGGAGCGCTCTCGAGGCGGCTACCGAATGGGCGATGTGAAGATCTCCGATTCGATGATCAAAGACGGTCTCTGGGACCCCTATGGCGACAAGCACATGGGCAACTGCGCTGAGATGTGTGCCGAAAAGTACACCTTCACACGTGAAGCTCAGGACGCATTTGCACTTGAATCCTACAAGCGCGCCCAGGGCGCGATGGAAGCCGGTGAGTTCGAAGCCGAGCTTGCTTCGGTAAGTGTGCCACAGCGCAAAGGTGACCCAATCGTCGTCGATAAAGACGAAGAGCCTTTTGGCGCGCCACTCGACAAGATGGGCAAGCTTCGCCCAGCCTTCGATAAAAACGGAACTGTCACTGCGGCAAATGCATCGAAGATCAACGACGGTGCAGCAGCCATGGTACTGATGTCTGCAGATGAAGCAGCTGCTCAAGGCCTCAAGCCACTCGCAAAGATTGTTTCTTATGCAAGCCATGCTCATGAGCCTGATTGGTTTACAACTGCGCCTGTAGATGCAGCAAAGAAAGCCCTCGATAAAGCAGGCCTCAAAGCAAGCGATATCGACCTCTGGGAAATCAACGAAGCCTTCGCAGTGGTTACAATGGCATCCGTGAAGGACCTTGAGCTTGACGAGAGCAAGGTCAACGTCCGCGGCGGCGCAGTGGCACTCGGACACCCAATCGGGTGCTCAGGCGCACGGATCCTCACAACCCTTCTACACGCCCTCAAAGCCAAAGGCGGCAAGTATGGCTGCGCAAGCATCTGCATCGGCGGTGGCGACGCAGCTGCGATGGTTGTTGAGGCACTCTAAGCCTATTTAAGGTTTGAGCGTCAGCCCGGTCTTCGGCTACACTTACCCAATTAGGGGGTAGCAGTGGCTGACGCTTCATTTATTCCATCCAAAGAGTCCATTGAATCGAGCCGACTCTTCAAAGCGCTCAGCGCTTTGAACGCTCTGCGTGCATCCGAGGGCATTACGCCACTTGAGACTTACCGCGACCTCTACGCTTGGTCGGTCGAAGCACCTGAAGAATTTTGGCGCTGGGCCCTTCATAGCCTCGAGCTCAGTTGCGAAGGTCAAGAAGACCCGGTCATTGACGCATCTGCTACGACCCTTGGTGCGCGGTTCTTTCCAAACCTCAAGCTCAACTTCACCGATAACCTGCTCAAACACGGCGCCCCAGACCAGACTGCGATTATTGCCCTGTCCGAGGCCCGCGGACTGACTACCCGCACCTATAAAGAGCTGAGCGATGAAGTCGATGCCCTGGCCTATTACCTCCATGCCATCGGTATCCAACCGGGCGACCGTGTCGCCGGCTTAACATCCAACAGTCCTGAAGCGGTGGTCAGCTTACTTGCATGCGCCGCAATTGGGGCGGTCTTCACGTCTGCGTCCCCTGAGTTTGGCATGGACGCACTGGAAGCGCGCTTCGGCCAAGTGGAGCCGCGCGTGATTATCGCGTGCAATGGCTACGCCCATGGTGGCAAGACGTATGACTCACGGATCAAGGTCAACAACCTGCTGAAGGTGATCCCAAGCATCGAGCATATCATTCTATACGAAGAATCGCCCGAGCTCGACCTCGAACTCTACGTCGAGATTCCAGCGGTTACCTTCGATGCCGCGACCTCATGTGCACCTGATGCAACATTTGAAAGACCCACGTTTGATTTTAACCACCCCCTCTACATCCTCTACTCATCAGGAACGACAGGTAAGCCCAAATGCCTCGTTCACGGGACAGGCGGCACTCTTTTACAGCATGCGAAAGAGCATCGGTGGCATGGTGACCTCCGTCCACATGACAAGCTTTTCTATATTGCGACGTGTGGATGGATGACCTGGAACTGGCTAATTTCGGGACTTCAGGCTGGCGCGACAGTCTGTCTCTATGATGGAGCCCCGCGACCCAAGGTCTTGTGGGACTTTGTGAATGACCAAGGGATTACTCATTTTGGCGCGAGTCCAGGCTTCTTCGGCAACAGCATTAAGCGAGAAACAATCCCCGACTCACTCGACAATCTAAGGACGCTGTATTCCACAGGCGCGCCACTCCATGCAGAACTGGCATCCAAGCTCCATAGGCAGCTTCCCAATGTGCGCGTTCAATCTGTCTGCGGGGGAACCGACATTGTCTCGTGTTTTCTTACCGGCAATCCGCTCGAGCCTATTCATCCCGGACAAATTCAAGGCTCCGGCTTAGGTATGGCAATCGTTACGCCATCGGAAGCGTCAGAGGATGGCTTTGCGCTACGCTGCAAGACACCGTTCCCATCGATGCCCATCTCCCTTTGGAATGACAGCTCCGATGAGCTTTATCGAGCAACGTATTTCCCAGAAGGAGACGATATCTGGCATCAAGGTGATTGGTGCATCGGCCACTACCATGAAAACCAGAGTATTGGTTTCAGTGTAGTCGGACGCATTGACGGTACACTCAATCCACGGGGAATAAGGTTTGGTGCCTCAGATATCTACGCCGTGCTCGGCGATATCGCGTCGCTCGAAGACACACTTGCAATCGTAAAGCGCAGTAATGACGGCGAAGCATTTGTTCTTGCAGTTCAGAGAGCCTCAGATCTAACCGAAACCGATGAGGCTCTAATCGAAACCATTCAACAAGCGATCGCTGTCAAGCTATCCCCGCGCCATAAGCCAACCCACATTATTTTTATCGATGAGTTCCCACGAACATTGAGTGGGAAGAAAGTCGAGACCCTGATCGGCAATGCGGTGAACGGAACTGGCAGCGTTGATACCAGCAGCCTCGATAAACCCGACGTCTTCCAGACGATTGTCGAAACCATCCAATCACTTTGAGACAAAGAGATGCTTACGATTCATTACCGTGAAGCCGGCATTGACGATAAGCCTATCGTCTACGAGCTCATGCAGGAGCTCATCAAGGAGCTGAGTTCCGACTCGAGTGTGAAAGAGTTTCTTGAAAAGCTGGAAACCGATATCGACATCGCATTATCACGTGATGACATCGTCTTTATTTTAGCTGAGTTAGGCGATGAGGTTATTGGTTTAGCGAGAGGCGACATTCTTTACCAAGATCCTATCTTTCGATTACGCTCCGAAACCCGATGTGGCTATATCGACCAGATGTATGTCCGACCGAAACACCGCAGAGGTGGGGTCGGAGGTGGGCTCTTATCGCAGTGTGAACGCTGGCTGAGGTCTAAAGGTCTTACCCACGTGTTACTCCATGCTGCAATTCGAGCAGTGCGATTCTACGCAGCGCGAGGTTACCAATCGAATCGCGAGATGTTTAAGAAACTTTAGTTTGCAAGAGAGTTCTCAAATCGTCGGCCGATAAAACAGCGCTTGCCGCACCGTTTTGCAGAGACGAAAAGGTGTCGGCGTCTGGAGGCTCCTGACTAATATTTTTTGCCAATTGGCGCAGCAAGGAAGCTTCGCCCTCCTCAATCTTATCGCAGATTGCAACTAGGACGTCCTCAAGACGTCCATCCATATCTAACCCAGCGGGCGTACTAAGGACGGCAACCCGCCGGCCCTCAAACGTCGACAACTTAAACCCGAGCAGTGATAAACGCTCTAGATGTTCTTCAACTTTTGACACCCTACTTTCGGGCCATTCTAGAATCACAGGTATCACCCGTTTATCTGCGCTCAGGCCACCATTTTTAAAGTCGTTAAGTCCCCGGTCCACAAATGCATCTTGTGATGCCGCAAACCAGTCAACAACCTTAAGCCCACCTCTTTCAAGCTTTACCGCTAACCCGCCATCGAGTAGCTGCCACGTATCTAACGACAACTGCTCAAGCGTTTCGCGCGGAGTTCTGACCTCAAGCTCCTCCCATGTTGGTGTACTATCAATCTTCATCCCTAAACCGAGCTGTACTGTCTTCGGCAGCTCAGAAGATGCACGCGGGGTTGGGCTGCTAACTCGAGGATTAGATTGTACCGCTCGAGGGCTCGTCTGATAGGCGTTGGTGCGCATACCGCTGGCCGATTCCCGGCTTGGTGCCTTTGCCGTCTCAAAATAACGACCAAGGGCCTGCTCAACACCTAAGCCCAATGATGCGGTATCTGGGGTGGAGGCCCCCAAACGCTCACTCCAGCCCGGTAATTGACGCGCCACCGCGAGCGCTTCGGAAAACGCCTGAAAGACCGCCTGGCCATCGCTAAAACGAACTTCTAACTTTTGGGGATGAACATTCACGTCGAGTTTTGCTGGGTCGATATCCACGTAGACCGCGAGTACCGGATGCTTTCCGGCTGGAACCCGCTCCTGAAAAGCGTCCCCCACAGCCCGGTGAAACATTCGATCACGAACGTAGCGACCGTTCACGAAGACCCAAATCCCCTTTGCATCGTTTCTCACAACCGACGGGGGGGCTAGAAACCCCTGAATAGCAACATCATTCGAGCAATGCTCAAACAAATCCGCATTTGGGAATCTGTTCCCAAGGGCCGCTTCTAAACGGACGCCCGGAGCCACACCGCGCGGAAGATCAAGAAGTCTTCGGCTTCCGTGATAGACCTGCAGAGCAACGTGCATTTGAGCCATCCCTACACGGAGTGCGGCATCAAGAACGTGGCTTTGTTCAGTAGCCGGGGCTCGCAGAAACTTTCGGCGTGCTGGCGTATTATAAAAAAGGTCGGTTACCTCAATCGTAGTACCATCGTTCACCGCGGCTTCGTCGCATTCTAGGATTTCACCTCCGCGTACGATAAGCCGCCACCCGCACGCATCTTGTCGCCGTTTTGTCTCGATGGTTACCTGAGCAACCGCTGCAATTGAGGAAAGTGCCTCTCCGCGAAAACCAAGCGTCTCAATCCCAAAGAGGTCGTCTGGCTCGACTATTTTACTGGTTGCATGGCGCTTAATGCAGGTTTTCAGGTCGGCTTGAGACATGCCACAGCCGTCATCTTCGATACGAAGACGGGCTAAGCCGCCTTCTTCAATCTCAACCCTGACATCAGTAGCACCAGCGTCGATTGAGTTCTCGAGGAGTTCTTTCAACACAGCCGATGGCCGTTCGATCACCTCGCCAGCAGCGATGTGGTCAACAACATGACTTTCGAGGACCCGAATAACCGAATCCTCGTTGGTGATTTCTACCATAATGCGCTTATCTCAGAATGAGGCGGTTGGCGGCGGCGTCACACGGTTCCGACCGCCCTCTTTCGACTGATAGAGTCGGACGTCGGCGGTCTTCACCGCGGCCTCTGGGTCACAATCGACCTCATGGACGCTACATACCCCAATGCTCGCAGTGACCGGAATCACCACGCCTTCGTGCGAGAAGCGATATTGCTCGATCACCCGGCGGAGCTTATCGCACGCCAATGCAGCATGCTCGAGGCTAAGCTCAGGCAGGATCACACCAAATTCTTCACCGCCCAATCGGGCGAAGCCATCTTCAGCACGGAGGTTTTCGCGAAGCAATCGAGTAAGTGTAATCAACACGGTGTCGCCTGCGGGGTGACCGTAGGTGTCGTTCACCTTTTTGAAAAAGTCGATATCGATGAGGGCGATACAGACGGGGCGCCCATGACGCTTGGCGCGGCTCAACTCTTGATTGAGCGACTTATCAAAGTAGGCACGGTTATAAGCCCCTGTTAGCGAATCACGCACTGCTCGCCGGTGAAGCTCATCGAAGACACTCGCGTCCATTGAGGAACCACAAACAAATTTCAAAACCGAGCTACCGATTTTGATGAGGTCGCCATCGGAGAGCTGAAATTTACCCACTGGCTGGTCATTCACAATCGTGCCGTTGGCTGATTGCTGATCGATCAGCCAATAGGTGGCATCCTCTTTCAGAATCATCGCGTGGTTTCGAGAAATGGTCTCGCCGGCAATCGTAATCTCGCAGCTTGGGGAGCGGCCCAGCATCGTTTCGATTTTACTCAACTGAAAGACAGTCCCGAGCAGCTCGCCATGAACGACGACTAAGCTGGAGTGAACGGTCGTATCACGCTCTTCCTTTTTAAACGGAAGACTGGAGATTGGACGAACGATGGTTTCTTCAAACTCGTCAGACATGGTGACGCTGGCCCTCCTCAATCAGATACTAGTCTACACCACACCCTCGGCTGTCAAAACCCTCTTAGCGTGTTCTAGGCAATCTTCTCGACCGAGAAGTCCAAGAGCCATGACTTTTCCTGCCTCTACACCGGGTTGATCGAATGGATTTATGTCCATTGCGATCCCCGCAATTGCCGTGGTGGCTTCAAAAAGCACGAAGAGTGCCCCAAGCGCTGCAGCATCGACACGCCCAACTTCTATATCGATGACCGGTAATCCGGCTTCGAGCAAAGCGGCACGCGTCGCTCTTCGTTCGGCCTCAAGGATCTGCCCAAACGACTTCCCGAGCAGCCAACCGTGAGCCGGCGAGGCTTTAAGAAGCTCACTCGATGAGTCTAGAACGATATCCTCCGGATGCTCGCCTAGCCCCAACAACCACACCATCTTGTCCTGTGGCCCTTCGACAAAGAGCTGAACTTGGGCATGTTGGTCAGTCGCACCGATTGCCTGAACCGGTGTCTGCCCGACACGAACTTCACGACTGCCATCGCGGGACAACTTCTTTCCGAGTGATTCTGCCCATAATTGCACGAACCACGCTCCTAGAGTTCGAAGACGGTCTGAGTAAGGCATGAAGATCAACGAGGACGCATTGCACTTTTCCATACCGAGTAAACTCGATGCAGCTAACGCGAATGCAGGGTTGTTCGGCTCGTTTTTGGCAACGGAATCGGCCATCGCGTGCGCCCCCTCCATGAGAGCCTTCACATCAACACCTGCGAACGCAGCCGGTAGAAGCCCGACCGGTGTGAGGACGCTGAACCGTCCACCGATGCTAGGCGGAACATCGAGCATTTCAACCCCCAACCCTTCACCTAAAGCGCGAAGCGCTCCCTTTGTCGGGTCGGTGATGAAGACGATGCGCTCTTTTGCACCTTCCTCACCCAGTGCGGCCTTGAGCCACTCATATGCATAGATGAACTGGGCTGCCGTCTCGAGCGTCCCCCCGCTCTTCGTAATGACAGTGACGCTAACCTTTGATGGTTCGAGTTCTGCGAATCCCTGAGCAATTGTCGAAGGGTCAACATTATCGAAGAAGACCACCCGGCGCTCACTCCGAGGGATGCCACAACCATCCAAGAGGGCTTGTCCGCCAAGGCTTGACCCGCCGATACCGAGTACGACCAGCGTCTCAGAGATTCCCCGGAGGCGACTGCCTACTTCCAGACAACGCGCGGAGTCATCGAGCTTCCCAGGAAGATCAAGAAAGCCAACCTCACCCGCTTCGCGAAGTTTCTCCAGAGCGCTCAATGCGGAGCCCATCGATTCTAGAGCGCCAGCCAATTCATCCTTTGCCACGCCCCGTTCGCACAAGGGCGTTTGCAAGCCATCAACACTTACTTTGATCATTACTTTTCCAATTCATTGGGGGGTCGTAGGTCTCGCAAAAAAAAACCCCCATGGCTCTCACCATGGGGGTTTTCATACATGAATCATGCGCGGGAATAAACCCGCTGATTTATCAGTTTTCGGTGACGAGAAGTGAACTGTTCACCGCTGACATGCTCTCCATTACGTCGAAGAGCGATGAAGCCGCAGAACCATTATTCGCTACCAAATCATCAAAGGTGCTGGTGCTAGGTAGACCTACACTGATGTGGGTAACATCAATGCAAGAAGTACCTTCGCCTTCGCAGTTCATAATCATTGGCGCGAAGGAATCTTCGCCCACGAAAGTCTCAGGGAGTGATGGCGCGGTGAACGATGCACCGTCCTTCACATAGACATTCCAGCGTGTTGAAAGGCCATCAGACTGCCCTTCAGAGGCGAATACAACCCAGTGTACATCGTGCGAACCAGAGGTTGGCGCGTAGGTACGACCCGCCATGGACTCTGGCTGCGCAGCCGCTCCAGGGAACGAACGTCCAGCAAACGAGTTTGATGCGACAGTCGCGTTATGAGCCAGTGCGGTCAAGCGAATGGTATCGCTACCGTCAAGGAACTCAGTCAGAGGGAGCGCAACGAGAAGCGTTCGGTCCTTGTTGACCTTACCTTCTAGGCCACCGAAAGGCTTGGTTCGGAACAAGCCAAGCTTGCCGTCTGCCAACTGACCTTCGTTGGTCTGCTCGAGGATGGACTGAACACAGCGGTTCTCAGCTGGATCTTCGTTGTAGAAGCACATCAATCCACCGTTTACGACACCGTCGTAGCCACTGCTATCGGTCTCGCGGTCGAGACAGTTGTCAGTGGTGCAGTCCAGGCCGAGACCAAGACCGAGTGGGACGAAGCCAGAGCCCGCTGACTGGATACCAGTTAAGGCAAGCATCGCTTCCATTTGGTTACCAGAGAATGGGTCTTGCGGAAGCGCAGGAACGTCAAGCGCTACGAAGTTCGTCCAAGCCTCACGCAGCATCAACTGGCCGTAACCACCGGTGCCATCGTCGAGGAGTGGGAAGAGCTCACTGCTGCTGCGGTCTGCGTACTCAGGAGTGATGTAATCGTACCAGACCGACTGCTGCGCCGCGTCGAGCGAAAGGTTACCCTTAACGCCTGTCGCGAACTGAGAAAGCAATGGAACGATATCGTCAAAGAGCGCGCCAACATCGATATTGAGGCCACAATCCTGGTCGCAATCACATTCGCCAACACCACCGTCACCTGGGTCGCAGGAATCGGTAGCATCACATGAGCAATCAGAGAAAAGCGGCACTACAAGGTTGATCACGTCGGTGAGGTCAGAAATCTCAAGCTCGACACCGAGGCTCCATGCATAGCGTCGACCAGGAACGGCAACCGAGTCGAAGTGCGCTTTGATATCGCTTCGAGCCAAACCAGCAACAACACCGCCAGGCAGTGCAGTAGTGGTCTCTACAAGGCCGGGAATGTTGATTTCGTAGCATCCTGGAGGCGTAGGAGTCGCTTCGCAGTCAGCGTCGGAGATCTCCCCGATGATGAGGTCGAGGTTTAGGTTAAGAATGGCTTCGAGAGGCAGTGAGCCCGCAACAACACCAGCGCGAATCGCAGACGCTTCACCGCCAAGATACTTGCGCTCGTACTCAGTGAAGTCCATCAGACCAGTGAAGCCACCGGTTTCAGGCTCGGCGCTTCGAGCGCTCATAGACATTCCAACGTCGGTCGTTGCGGTCGCAACACCTGCGAAAGAAATGACATTGTAGCCGTTCTTGAAGCCAGTGATATTCAAGCTGGTGAAGCTACTTAGGTCACCACTCACTGCAATACCATTATCGTCGGTAAGTGCACCGCCGCCATCATCAACGCCGTCGTTGTCGCCATCGAACACAACCACAACACCTGAAATAGGCTGATTGGTAAGGTCATCGTAGGCGTAAACGCGAACCGAACCTGCCGGCGCGTCGCCGAGATTCGTAACAGTAGCCTCACATGTAGCGAAGGTACCGAACGAAGCAGTCACGGTACCTGTAGACGCTGCACCGCTGGCCGCGGTTAACGTTGTACCATCCACGCTTAGGCCATCGCCTGTGGCCGCGAGGGTGTATTCCGCGCCTGGCAAAACAGTGCCCGAGGTAGAAAGAATCGCCACAACCTCGGTGGATGCGCCGCCGGACACAACCAAGTTAGGTGTGCCGCTTGCTTCAAGCTGACCTGCCGAGTTCACAATGCTACACTCACAGCCTTCGAGCTCACACTTGTAGCTTACGTCTTTGCACTGAAAATCTTCATCGCAAAACTGACCGTCAGCGCAGCTGTCCGGAGTACATCCAGTGAAGTCTACGCAGAAGCCATCTTCACAAATTTGCCCTGCGTCGCAGTTTGAGGATACCTCACAAGCCCGTGCTGTGGTTTCGTCACCACCGCCGTCGCCCTCGTCGTCGCCGCCGCCACAAGCCATACCAAATGCTGCCAAGACAGACAGCCCAATTGCCAAACGATTCATAACCCCTCCGGAGTCCGGTTAGTTCCCACACGCACAAATGTGCGCACAAGGCTTCTTAGAAAGGCCACCCCTTGAGGTCAATGTAGGACAATGTAGGAGAGTGTTATTTTGGTAGGACTAATGATCAGGCGGCAAAAAAAGCAGAGGGTTTTTCGGTGACGCGCCGCGTCGTACTTCGAAATGCAAATGAGGACCTGCGATTTTTCCGGTGTCACCAACATAGCCGATGACCTGCCCTTGATTCACAGCATCACCCTTCTTCACCAGATTCTTCATGTTGTGCGCATATACTGAGAGAAGCCCCGATTTATGTTTCAGAATTATCAAATTTCCGTAACCACCGTGAAAGCCAGCGTAAACAACTTTCCCCTTCTCGGCCGCCTTAATCGGGCTTCCCTTGGGTGCACTGATATCGATCCCGTCGTGAGGCGAACCCGCTTTTTTCTTACCAAACTTTGTTGTGACATTACCGGTGACCGGCCAGCGCATTGGATACTTCACATGCGCCTTTGAAGCAGACTTTGCTGAACGAGCAGCCGCGCCCTTCGATGGCGCCGAAGCAAGGCCCGTCGGGGCTACGCGTGCGTTACCGCGCGTCGTGTCTAAATAAAGTACCATCCCGGTGGCTAGATTATTGGCATCACCAAGTGCATTGAGTTCGACCAATTTCTCAACAGTGGTGTCGTGACGACGGGCTATCTTCGAGAGCGTATCGCCCTTCTCGACCCTGTAAGTCATGAGTCCAGTGCCAGTGAAGGCCGGAAGTGACCACGGCGTACCGCTCCAATACGAGTCTACCCGCCCATCGCTGGTCAATCCGACTGGCACGCGTTCTGTCGGCCAGTGGGTGCAACCGCTAATCAAGACACCAATCCCGATGACAAACACTAAGCGCGATGCACTCATATAAACCTCATCACCCCAAATCCGAGCACCAGAAGCCCGATGGCTACCAGCGCAAGAAGATTAAAGTATCGCTCGATCCAGGCTTTAAGCGGCTCACCAAACCTCGCGACAAGCCAACCTACGAGAAAGAATCGAAGACCTCTTCCAACAACCGATGCAACGATGAAGACAGCAATTGGCATCTCCATCACACCACTTGTAATCGTAAACACTTTATAAGGAATGGGCGAAAATCCGGCAGAAAAGACGACCCATGCCCCCCACTGCTCATAGAGCACCTGTACTCGGTCGAACTTCTCGGGCGAAAATCCGGGGACGTACTGGTAGAACACATCGGCAGCAGCTCCCCAGCCGAGGAAGCCAATGCCATAGCCGAAGAGTCCTCCGAGTACCGAAAATAAGGTGCAATAGGCGGCAATCAGGTACCAATGCTTAGGACGACTCAAACACAAGGGCAAAAGCAAAACATCAGGCGGTATCGGAAAGAACGATGACTCGGCGAAGGAAAGCGCCATCAGTGCCCCAAGGGCCGAGGGTCTTTCAGCCCATGAGAGCGTCCAATCATAGAGGGCGCGTAATTTAAGCGGGTCGGAGTGTGTAGAGCTGCTCATGGCTCGCTCGTACAGCAGTTAAGAAATTGTGTCCAAAATTTATGCTTATTATGACTCAATCCCGAGCTTGCGCTCCGGGAGGTCCACCCGCTCGAAGCCCGGTTTCGACAAAGCGTCATTGATGCGGCTCTTTCCATCGAGAGGCTCGCTCTTGAGGTAGTCAAAACCACTTGGGTCGGTCAGGTCAAAGTGAAGGGGTGTTACTGAGATAACCCCATCGGCAATAGCGGAGTTATCGCTTTCCTCAATGGTGCCGCCAGGGCGACGACGACCGCCAATCCAAAGGTAAGATTTCCCACGTGGATCGTGTCGCTCGTCAACAGAATTCTCCCAGTCGGACACGCCAAGGCGCGTCACTTTGAAAGGACGCTCACCGTCGTAAGACGATACCGGTACATTCACGTTAAACATCATTCCAGGCTTCGGCGGTGCCGCAAGAACGCGTTTGGCCAGCGATGCGATGAAGCTTGCCGACTCCGCATAATCGGCTACCGTACGAACACTTTGCCCTACTTCTGGTAAACATAGCGACGCGGCAATCGCTGGCACACCGTTAAGCGCGCCTTCCATCGCTGCACCCACCGTTCCCGAGTAAAGGATGTCGGTCCCTAGATTTGGCCCGTTGTTAATCCCGCTCACCACAAGCGCTGGTCGCCGAGGTAAGAGATGATTGAGTGCGACATACATACAATCCGCAGGAAGCCCATCGAGTGAATAGCGCTGAGGTCCAACCTCGCGAAGCCGCATCGGATCGTGAAGTGAGATACCATGGGATGTAGCGCTGCGCTCTCGATCGGGTGCGACGACCCAAACGTCTCCAAGGCCCTTGAGAGCTTCCTCCAACGCCTGAAGACCGGCCGCTTTGATTACGTCGGCGTTCGCTAATGCTATAATTGGTGTGTGCATGATGGTGCCATGAAGTGAAATGGTCGGGGCGAGAGGATTCGAACCTCCGACCCCTAGACCCCCAGTCTAGTGCGCTAACCAGGCTGCGCTACGCCCCGACCTGAAGGACGGATGTCTCATAGGGACCAGTGAAGGTCAAGAGCCAGATTGCGACGTTGGATTCGAAATCGCTCCGCCAAGATGACATTGGAGCAAGAAAATGATAGCTCGCCAACGTTGTTATGTCTGATGAACGCTTAATCCTTATAACCGACTCCACCGGTGCATCCCTTAAGCGATGGTCGGTATCCTTGCGTACACTTCGTCGTCTCGCACTCGTGGCATTGCTTCTCGGAATCGCAACGTTAGGATGTTTGCTGCATAGTGTTGTCTTGCACCCTCGAGCCTCAGAAACGTCAGCGCTAAAGCTTGAAAATACACGACTGCTGAATGCCTTAGAACAACGACGTACTGAACGTGCGGGTCTTTTAAATACCGATTGGAAGCTCTCAGCCATAAAGCGAAGACTCTGGCGAGAGTCGAGTCTCGGTAGCTACATCCCGCTCGACACCTCACTGACGAAGTTAGTCGGCGAAGAAGAGCCCCTTAAGACTGACACAATCGCTCGGTCCTTCGTAGAGATCGATCGTGACTATCAGCTCTACGAGCGGCAAGCATTTGAGACCTTGAGTCACTTCCGCGACACAAAGGTTCTTTTGCGCAATACGCCCTCCTTACGTCCAGCGCGCTCACCCTGGATAACAAGTCGCTTTGGACCAAGACGCGACCCGGTCACTGGCAAGCCCGCCATGCATAAAGGCCTCGACCTTGGGGGTTACACCGGGATGCCAATCATCGCACCAGCGGATGGAAAAGTTGTGTACGCCGGCATGCGAGGTGGCTTCGGTATCACGGTCGTACTTGATCACGGCTTCGGGGTTCAGACCCATTTCGGCCATCTCTCCGCCCTTCACGTCGAGTATGGAGAGACTGTCAAACGAGGCAGCACCATCGGTGAAATGGGGAGCACGGGGAAGTCTACCGGGACGCACCTTCACTACGAGGTTCGCCGCTGGGGCATACCGCTCGATCCAGAACCATTTATGTTAAATTAAAGTGCTGCGGACAGCTGCCGGCATTCAGCGGATCAAATCGAGAAGCGCGTCGACTTCCGAACGCGCGTTCCCTAAGAGCTTCTCGCAATTTTCGAGCCGAGCGCCCAGCTTTTCGCTCTTTTTACCGGGTGGTTCTTTGGCTGAAACACCGCGCGCGGCGGCGTCTTGAGAGTCGCCCTCTTTTGGTTCGAGGTCGAGTCGGCCGCTGCCTATCTCGCTGAGGCGTTGTTTTGCTCCGGCCAAGGTAAACTTCTCATCGTAGAGAAGTCTCTTCGTCTCTCGAAAAAGTTCAACGTCTCGGCGTCGGTACCGTCTTTGATTGGCCGCAGTCTTCCCGGGCTTTATCGAGGAAACCTCGCGCTCCCAGTAGCGGAGCACATGAGGTTGTACTCCCACGAGCTTGGCGACCTCGCCGATTTTAAAGTAAAGCTTATCCGGAATCGGTGAATCCGGACCGAGCGCTTTAGCCTTTGATGTCTTTAGCTTTTGCGCCACAACGGCTCCCTTTGACCGCGATAACCCCAAGCCCAGAACAACGGCAATGAGAGCGTATTAGATCTTTGAATTATTGATTCAGCGCTGCTTTTAGAACTTGAGATGGCTTGAACGTCAACACGCGTCGCGCCGAAATCTCGATGGACTCCCCTGTTTTAGGGTTCCGCCCGATACGCAGATTTTTGTTCCGAACCTCAAAGTTTCCAAAGCCACTGATCTTGATTTTCTCACTGGACTCTAGCGTTTGCTTCATGGTTTCGAAGACCAGCTCTACGATATCAGCTGACTCTTTTTTCGACAGACCTACTTTGTCATGAATTACTTCAATCAAATCTGCTTTTGTCATTGTCCTTGCCTCCAAGTCTCTGCAGTGTACGGCTACTCCGACCGTGATCCAAGCCGCAAAAGCCTTTAACGAATCTCCAGCTTTAGCTTCTCTTTAATACTACTTAACAAATGTTCGAACGCCGGCGTGACCTCTTCGTCAGTGAGCGTTCGGTCTGTTGCCCGATACTGAATGGCATACGCCAGGCTCACCATCCCCTCAGGAACGCCTTTACCGTCGTAAACATCAAAAAGTCGAACATTTTCAACCCAATTCTTCGGTAATTCGAACGAAGCGTTCTCGGCAATGAATCCTTGGATCTCCGCGGATGCCATCGTACGAGGTGCCAGAACAGCCACATCGCGCCGTGTTCCCGGAAAACGCGGGAGTGGCTGATAGGCGGAGGTGCTCTGTCGGTCGCCGACATGGCTCAAGTCGATCTCAAGAGCGAAAAGAGGCCCTTGGATATCAAAGCTTTTGAGGTACTTCGGATGGATTTGTCCAAGCGCGCCGACCTTACGACCATCTAGAAGTTGTATCTCTGCTGAGCAGGTCGGGCTCAGTGTCGAAAGCTCTAGAGGCTTTAAGTTGACTTGGTATCCGATAAGCCCCATCACCCGCTCATACACGCCCAGAAGGTCAGTCGCATCGAGGGTTTCTTCCCCTTCGAACCATCGACCATCGTAACGCCCGCCCCCCAGAACAATCGCCACTGCCGGACGCTCATCGGGAAGAAGTGAATCTTTTTCATCGAGGCCGGTCGTATCATTTCGGCCAGTGAAGACATGTCCGATTTCGAAAAGTCGTAGGCTTCCAGCACCCCGTCTTCTATTGAGACGGACCGTCTCCAAGAGTCCTGGAACCATCGAAGTACGCAGGCCGCTGTAGTTTTCTCCGAGAGCATTTAAAACAGTAACGACTTCAGCATCCTCACCAAAGATCGGGCTGGCCCGAAAAGAGCCAGGTGAACCAAAGCCGTAGTTGATGCATTCATCAAACCCACTGGCGCGAAGAACGCGCGACAGCTCGTCATCTAGTCGTCCTACAAAACTTTCAATGTCTGCTCGTCCACCCACTGAAGGTAGAGTCTCCTCGAGTTGGTCAAAGCCATAACGTCTCGCAATTTCTTCGATGACATCTATTTCGCGTTTCACATCGGGCCGGAATGTCGGGACACTCAATCGAATACTATCTTCGTTCTTAGAGACGCTGCGAATACCGAGAGGTTCGAGAAGGTGCGAGATAGTCTCAGGTGCCAGGTATACTCCAAGGATTCGTTCAACTTGCTGATAGCGAACCGATACATCCGTTTCTGCGAATTGCCGTTGCCCTTCGTCGATTACCCCCTTGCAACATTCTCCACCGGCTAGCTCGCCGATGAGTTGTGCCGCGCGGTCGATCACTTTTACCAGCGCATTGGGGTCGACACCTCGCTCGAAGCGATGCGAAGAATCGGTGTGAATGCCAAGGCGGCGCGCCGTCCGCCGTACACCTCTCGGCTCGAAGTACGCTACCTCTAGCACGACATCGGTGGTGTTTTCATCGACCTCTGAATTGGCCCCACCCATCACGCCGGCGAGCGCGACAGCTTTACTGCCGTCTGCAATTACAAGGTCGTCTACACGCAATTCGTATTCAGAATCGTCGAGCGTTTGAAGTTTCTCGCCCTCAGAAGCGTGTCGAATATTAAGCTCAACCTTGCCACTCGACGAATCAAGCTTCGCGACATCAAAGGCATGGAGTGGATGCCCTAGCTCCATCATGACGTAATTTGTCACATCGACAACGTTGTTAATCGCTCTCAATCCAACCGCCTCAAGACGGGTCTTGAGCCATTGGGGCGACGTTCCCACTTTAACATTGCGAATATATCGCGCAGCATAACGAGGACACGGTTCATTCGCGTGGACTTCGACGTCTAGGAACTGGGCCGTTGCAGGTCCTCGCTCCACAGCGATTGCATTTGGCGAACGCAACTTCGCGCCGGTGACCGCTGCAACTTCTCGAGCTACACCAACATGCGAAAGTAGGTCTGGACGATTCGGTGTTAATCCAAGTGCTAGACTTCCTTGCATCGCCAACGCTTCAAAGACCGAGGCTCCGAGCTCTAAGCCCTCCGGTAGGTCCCACAAACCATCGATTTCATCTTCGAGGCCGAGTTCTGATTTCCCACAGAGCATGCCCAAGCTTACAACGCCGCGAAGTTTACGCTTCGAGATCTTGAATTCGGGTAACTTTGCGCCGACGCGCGCGTAGGCGACAGTCATGCCAGCACGTACGTTAGGAGCGCCACAGACCACCTGATAAAGCTCACCGCTTCCGTCATCAACCT
>JAYYQC010000285.1:0-11276 GCA_036128675.1 Myxococcota bacterium
CGCTCGTATACTAAATATATCAAAGCAAACACTCTACAATAAGCTCGCGCAAATATAGATTTCTTTGACGAGCCATTATTTCTCATCAAAAACAATCAAGTACATCTGAAATACGCGGCGCTTTCTCTTAAAAAGCCTTCGCGCCGTAACTTTAGTATATTCATTCAATTCAACTCAATAGAAGCGCCTGGATCCATTGAGATGATTCGAGCTATTCGCTTCGAAGTATCGCGTGTCCGGCGCTTAAGAAATTTAAAATCCCGTCGATTCTCACTCATAGGAGGATGCGATGAGTAAGCTTGAGGGATTGGACGCCGCAGGGATTGCCACATGGATGAATGGGCTCGACCGCCCTCCCCCGGTTCAGACAAAAGACTCAAAAGACCCAGACTCACGCGTTGAAGCCGCAAGCGAAGCGTCAGGCGACTCCAGCGACCTCAGCCAGAGCGGACACGCCTTTGCTCGGGCGTCGGAACGCTTAAAAAGCGTCGGCTACCGGCATCGAGAAGGCGAGCCAAAGGATGAGGAAGACCCCCAGGCGACCGTAGAAGAGACAACCGATGATACCATCGCCGACTCAGAAGGTGAGCTAAGCGCGCCAGAAAAGGAACAGGTTCGGAAACTCAAGGAGAGCGACACCAGGGTTCGAGCCCACGAAATGGCGCACAAGGCAGCGGCAGGATCACTCGCCGCGGGCGGCCCCTATTACGACCTTCAACGAGGTCCGGATGGTCAAAACTATGCCGTTGGAGGCGAAGTTCCGATACGGCTACCGGAAACGACAGACTACAAGCAAGCCATCAAGGATGCTCAGCAGGCTGAGCGTGCAGCCCTCGCACCGGCGGATCCATCTCCAGACGACTATGCCGCAGCCGCAGCATTTCGCCAGAGAGCACTCGAAGCACGTGCAAAGCTTTCAAACGAGGAGCGCCAGCCCGCCTCCGAGAGCGAAGAAAAAGCGGATGCAGCGACTAATGAGCAGAAATCTGAGACGCAAAGTGACGCCGAAAACGCCCAGAGCTCTCAAGATACTTCCCAAGTTTCTCCAAGCGGACCACCTCTGCCCTCAAGTTTCTCAACGTCTGCAGAGGCAGGTTTAGACTCACCATCTTAACCAGCCAAATGGGTACGCTGCCTCCGGGCTCGACATCGATCTCGAATGCAATCCGGGTGCGGTTCTCCTCCGGCTTCAGCAGGTAGCTGCCGACCAATCGCGGCATTCTAACAATACCGTCTTGTTCAGGCATCCGCTCGTCGTCTACCGATTGTAATCGAACCTCAAACATCCCATCCGGATGCTTCAAGAGCTTCGTTTGAATGATCACATCTCGATCCCACAGAGGCCATGGTGCGCCAGTTCGATGATAGAGAATAAAGGTTCCAAGCTCCCCGCTCGATAAGATCCTTGATTCGGTGCAGCCATACATCCAGGTGTCGTTGTTTTCGACGTCGTTCAGAAACGCGAGGACAGTATGCCATTCAACGTCGACATACCCGGTACCCCTAAATACCGGCATCGGTGATTCCGGCCGGTCTCGACGCTCGACTTTAATGCCTTCCTCTTCCGCCAAAAGCTCCCATTGCGGCTCGCCAGAGGCCACCATTGGACAAATCGCCAGCGAGAGTGCGACGCTCAACGAGAGCTTTAGGTTCCTAGAAAACATGGATCTCAAGCTTACCATGTTTAGTCGGTTGCCACGACCCTTCAGTTGTTGCTTGAAATCGGGTTCCAGATTCGGCACTTCTTTCGCTGTACATCCCTCTGACCTGGAGCACTTATACCATGAGAAACCTCAGCAAGTTTGTAGCTGTCGCACTTATTACTCTCTCGACCGCATGCGCTCAGACTCAAGAAGAGACGGCCGCTGCAGCGCCGGCACCCGCAGCAGAGGAAACCAATACTGAGGAAACGACAAATGGCAGTGAGAGCACGAAGCAGGCTGAGGCCATTACAGACACCGCCCCAGTCGAGACGACACCTACGGCGGCTTCCTCTGCAAAGCCCAAGCTCGACTTACCTACTCAATGCCTCCAGCCACGAATAGCCGGCCGCTGCAAGGCACGCTTCAGCGTCTTTGGCTTCGATCCGCTGAAAGGTAAATGTGTCCCCTACTTTTACGGCGGCTGCGAAGGTAGCGAAAACCGCTTCGATACCCTCGAAGCATGCAACGAAACATGCAATCCCCCCGCTAACCAGGCAGCAAAAAAATGAATGAGAGAGTCGAATCGCTCGCAGTTGAAGAAGATATACGGTCTGCACGAACCCTGCCGCCATTCGCGTTTCAAGACAGAAGTATAGCGGAGAAAGAGCAACGTGCCATTCATCAACGAGGCTTTCAGCTCTTGGCCCCGACCGCACTACCGACCACGGATAAGAGCAGCACACCGAGTGACCTGGCCTCAACTCCATTGGTTATCACCCGCGATGAAGACTCGAGCCTCACTGTTCTTTCGAATATCTGCACCCATGCCTGGTACCCGGTGGCAACCGAGCCAACTCAAGGCCGATTTTTGACATGCGGACAGCATGGTCGACGCTTCGATTTGCGGGGTCAGGCCCTGACGCAGATGGGCTTCGATGCATCCTGCAATTTCCCATGCGAAGATGACCATCTCCCAACTTACCCACTCCATCAGGTTGGTCCGTTATCCTTTGTTGGACTGGGACAAGAAAGCGAAGCGGACTGGGAAGCCTTCAGCAAGCCTTGGCTGCAAGAGCTAGAAAGCTACCCACTCGATGAGCTGAACTATGCTCCACGAGAAGGCGAACGCCGGGCTTTGGATGGAAACTGGAAACAGCACGCTTGGAATTACCTCGATGCTTTCCATATCCCATTTATCCATCGGGGGCCGGAGGGCTTGGTCGACGCTATCGATTACAAATCGTATACCACTGAAATTTACGACCATGCAGTCCTACAATGGGCTTGGGCTAAAGACCCAGCGCACGGACTCAAGCCTGAGCATACCCCGAAAAGACTTCGACACGACGACAAGAGAGTCTTCGCGCTTTGGTACTTTCTGTGGCCTAATCTGACCCTCAACTTTTATCCGTGGGGTCTCTCAGTGAATCGCTACGGTATCGCGCCCCATTCACCTACCGAGTGCCATTTTGAGTGGTACCATTATGTCCTTGATGAATCCCTCTACGCGAAGGCCGATCAAATCTGGCTCAACGATCAAGTCGATCAAGAGGATGTAGACGCGATGGGGCTCGTTCGAGCAAATATTGAAAGCGGCGCAACTAAGCGAGCTCGCTTCTCTCCAACCGAAGAGCTTGGTCCCCACTGGTTTCATCACCGCGTAAGCCAAGCCCTCCTAGCCTAAAACGAGCAGTAATTAACTCTTTCACGCCGTCATGCGTGAACTCAGATTCGGGAGATAGAAGTGATGGCAACGATGATGGCAGCGCGCTTTGAGAAAAATGGCTCCTATCCCTCTTGGGTAGAGATGGAGGCACCCAAGCCGCAGCGCGGGGAAGTACGAGTCAAGCTCCGTGCTGCCGCACTTAATCGGCGTGACTATTGGATTACCCAGGGACAATATCCAGGCGTCGAGCCCCCGCATATTCTTGGAAGTGACGGTGTCGGGACGGTCGACGCAGTTGGTCCTGAGACCGACTGCCCCTTCTCCAGCGACCAACGCGTCGTGATCAACCCGGGGCTCTCATGGGGCGACGACAATGCGTTTCAATCCAATCACTTTGAAATCCTTGGCGTGCCCCGCGATGGGACACTCGCGCAGTACGTAACGGTTCCCGCCGACAGTATCTTTGCATGCCCAGCGCACCTCAGCGATGCCGAAGCGGCAGCGCTACCACTGGCAGGTCTGACTGCCTATCGCGCTCTTTTCACCCGTGCTCAGCTTAAACCGCAGGACAAAGTGTTTATCTCGGGCCTAGGCGGAGGTGTCTCATCTATCGGCGCACTCTTTGCGAAAGCGGTCGGGACAGAAGTATTCGGTACATCTGGTTCCGATGACAAACTCAAAACGCTTCAAAAGCACTACCAGCTCAAAGGATTTAATTATCGAAGCGATGGTTGGATAAAGGATGCTCTTCGAGAGACAGGTGGTGTGGATGTTGTTTTGGACGGAAGTGGCGGTGAGGGCTTTAAGGACCTGCTCAAGCTTCTCAAGCCAGGTGGTCGTCTGGCCTTTTATGGTGGCACCTGCGGCAAATGGCCTGCGATTTTACCTCAACATCTTTTTTACCGGCAAATCTCTATTTTAGCCTCCACCATGGGCTCATCCGACGATTTCCGAGGAATGCTCGACCTGGTCACCAAACATCAAATTAAACCGATTGTCTGGAAAGAGATCGAAGCACCGAGTGTAGGCGAAGCTTTCGAGGCAATGGCGACGCATAGCCAGCTTGGTAAAATTGTGGTGGCGATGCCCGACTAACGCCCAGAAAAGGAAAGAGTCTGAGCATCATCCATCACGTCAACCCCCGCTACCCCGACAAAAATCGTGGCAGCATGCCATAGCCCGCCTTGGGTAAAACGCGGTAGGTTCGCGGAATAATACACAATATCGGTGAGGTCATTTCCATACCAGACTTCGATTTCAGGTAGGGTCTCAGTCATTCCATCGTAGTAATCCACATAAACGTCATAAAACTGGTCTGCGGCACGGTGAATAAAGATATTCTCTGGGCCACCCCGCTCGGTGTCATCCACGTCGAGCAGCGGATTATCGATCTCGGTATCCATGTCCCCCCAATCAAGACCGCTTGTCCCCAGGGAATTAACCGGACCACAGTTCTCATAATAACAATCATCGGATGAATTTAGGGCCCCACCGTCGCGGACCAAATGTAAATCGAGGTCGGTGTTTTCTGTATCCCAGATCAGTCGCACATTCAGCGCTGGCTCATCATCTATCGCCTCACAGACGCCACCGTTTCGGTCTACATCCAAAATGAATCGGGTTAACCCATAAGTGTTCTCACTCACTAGAACCATCCTGCTCACACCACACTGAAACGAAGGTTGCAGGTCAAATCCGCCCTGAGTTGGTAAACTGCCTCCCGGTGTCATCACGTACCCAGACTGATAGTCGGCATTCGGCGGCCAGATTCGCCACTCGTTGCTACAGAGAAGATCGTTGCTCGGACCGCATTCGCTCATTCCGGCTTGGTCAATGAGTCCTCGGAGATCAAAGGTCGACCGACCATTGTTGAGCGTGACACGCCAACCCGAGGCGGCCAAACTCGAGCGGGTCGGCGTCGTTGGCTCGATGTCTGGGCATCCGCTACAGTCATTGGTTGGCTGAGACAGGTTGTAATCTGCCCCCTTTTGCCAAGTATGAATTCCTGCGGGAAAACTCAGCTCGTTCCGGGTCTTGGTATTGGTCTGACACGCAGTCAAAGACCAGAAGAGCGCAGCAAGACTGATACATTTCAAAGCACGATTCACCCACATAAAGGTCTCCATTGTTGAGTCACACATCTATCAACGATGCACGTCCAGTTTTATTCACGACTACATCCCCTCCTTTTGTAAGGATTTTCCCCATATTTGAATTGACGCCACGCGTTACACCCCCTAAAAGGGGCGCAGGAGGCAAACATGAATAAGCTGAATATTTCTCTACTCGTCGTCTTTTTCTTCGCCAATGAAGTCTTCGCTGCAGATGTGCAGTGGGAAACCCTCTCGGTTGAGGATGGCTTTACTACCCAGCGCAAGGTCGTTCCTGGCTCTGATATGTTCGCCTTCCGAGGCGAAATGGTCACCGACATCTCAATTGCGGAGCTTATGACAGTTTTTCTGGATACCGAGCGACGAAAAGACTGGGTCGACAAATTCCAAAGCTCCAACGACCTTTCCATCGACGGCGAGTTCGAGAAGACCTACTACATTCGCTTCGACCTTCCATTTCCAATTACCGACCGAGACTATGTCTTGAATGCGGTAGGTAAAGTTGACGAAGCAAATCGGGTGGTAACCACCCACATTAAGTCCGTCGACCACGACAAGAAGCCGGCCGACGACTGCTGTGTACGCGCTAATGCACTGGGTACCTTCTATCGCTTCGCTCAACTCCCCAATGGAAAGACCAAGCTTGAGGTCGAAGTACATACCGACCCCAAGGGAAATCTTCCGTCCTGGCTCGTAAATGTCATCCAGAAGAGCTGGCCCCGAAAAACCCTCCAGGCGCTTGTTCGCGAAGCACGTAAGGACGTGCCGAAGCACACAACCTTTGCGCATTGGGATGCGCCGGCTTTAAGCCCAACCCTCATTGCAAAAGAACCAAAAGAAGAGCCTGCGACTGCCGCAGTAGAAGAGGCACAGGGCGAAGCATCGGTAGAATCAACCGAGGCGCCTGCAGCGAACTAATTCGTCAAGATCCCGAGAGTGCTTGATCGAGAACCTGATTGAGCACCTTCGGATTCGCTTTTCCTTCCGAGGCTTTCATCGCCTGCCCCATCAGAAAACCCCGACGCTTCTTATTACCTGACCTGAAGTCTGCGACCTCGCTAGGGTGTTCGCTCATCACTTTGAGGACTATCTCTCTGAGGCGTCCCGCGTCGGAGATCTGAGCTAGGCCTAATGATTCAATCAGTTCCACGACTGTGCCTGATTCCCGGTGAAGCGCTTCGAGAATCTTCTTTGCGCCGGCCCCGTTGATGGTCGCGGCCTGCTGAGCTTCAAGTACTTCAACGACCTGAGCTCCGGTCAGCATTGTCGTCTCGTTATCTTTGACCAGTTTGAGCACGTCATTGACCAAGAAGGCACCCAAAGCACCGGCGTCGAATCCACTACCCTGGCCCGCAACGTAAAGTTGCCAGAGTAAAGGCGCATCGACCAAGGTATCGGCAAGCGCGGGCTTTACACCGTCGGCAACAGCCTTTTCAAAAAAGGACTGAAGCTGGCCTTCACGGACCCGTTCAAGCGCCCGCTTATCTTGGTCCGGAGCAGCTCCACCTTTTTTTGCCTTCTTCGCAGATTGGGGTTTTGGTTTCGCATCCACCTGCTTGGTTGATTGTTTCGCCCATGAGTCGCGCAAGCCCACCGTCTTATTCAGTGTTAGCGATGCGGTCGAATGGTCAACTGGGTCGGTAAAGAAGTAACCAACACGCTCGAGCTGGAGATGCTCCCCCGCGCCTAACGATGTACAATGGGGCTCAACCTTGATCGTCTTCTCAATCAACGAATCCGAATTTAGGAACTCCATGTGATCGCGCCCATCATGCCCATCCGGAGAAGGGTCGGTAAAGAGCCGGTCGTATAAGCGAACCTTCGCATCGACGCAGGTCGCGGCGTCGACCCAGTGAATGGTACCTTTGACCTTGCGCCCTTCTGGGTCAGCCCCGAGCGTTGCCAGGTCAACACTGCACCGAAGCTCGGTGATCTGCCCAGACGCGTCTCTTACGACCTCATCGCACTTGATCACGTACCCGTGCCGGAGCCTCACTTCCCCACCCGGCTTTAGCCGAAAAAATCCTTTTGGAGCGTCCTCGCGGAAATCTTCTCGATCGATATAAATCTCTCGTCCCAAAGTGAGGCACCGCGTTCCGTCCTTCGGGATATCGTGAGGCCAGAGGTCAGCATCTACTGTGATTGATTTATCTAAATTGGTCAGAACCAGCTTTAATGGGTCCAAGACCCCCATCAGCCGAGGCGAACGCTGATTTAAGTCATTGCGAATACAAAATTCGAGCTGCGAGTATTCGACTGTACTGTTGGCCTTCGCCACACCCGCTCGTTCGCAAAAATCGCGAATTGCTTCTGGTGTGTAGCCGCGACGACGCATTCCCGCAATCGTCGGCATGCGAGGATCATCCCAGCCTTTCACATGCCCATCGGTTACCAGTTTAAGAAGCTTTCGCTTACTGGTCATAATGTACTCAACTTCGAGACGAGCAAACTCAGTTTGCTCAGGTCGTGGCTTTTCTGTCCCAACCTCTTCGAGGAAAAAGTCGTATAAGTCCCGGTTATTTTCGAACTCCAAAGTACATAGGCTGTGGGTAATTTTTTCAATCGCGTCGGATAGACAGTGCGCGTAGTCGTACATTGGGTAAATGCACCAAGCATCGCCGGTCTTGTGATGAACCGCATTACGGATTCGGTAAAGAAGCGGATCTCGCATCTTCATGTTCGCTGCGCTCATATCCCCTTTTGCTCGTACAACGTGCTTTCCATCCTCAAACTCGCCGGTACGCATTCTCTCCAGGAGGTCGAGGTTCTCTTCCACGCTGCGGTCGCGGTAAGGACTCGGCTTGCCCGCTTCGCTCACCGTCCCGCGGTATTCGCGGATCTCCTCCTCGGTGAGACTGCAAACATAGGCTTTGCCATCTTTAATCAACGCCACACAGAAGTCGTAGAACTTCCCAAAGTAATCCGATGCGTTGTAAAGGTGTTCTCCCCAATCAAAACCAAGCCAACGCACGTCTCGTAGTATCGACTCTACGTATTCTGGGTCTTCTTTCACCGGGTTAGTATCATCGAAGCGCATATGACAGCGGCCACCGAACTCTTCAGCCAGTCCGAAATTAACACAGATCGCCTTTGCGTGACCGATATGCAAGTAGCCGTTCGGCTCGGGGGGGAAACGCGTCACCACGCCTGCATATTTATGATTGGCGAGGTCCTTTTCGATCATCGTTCGAACAAAATTAGACGTTTTCTCTTTTTCTACCTTCGTCACGTTCAGAACCCTTCGTTGGCCTAATTATGCTAGGCAGCACTCAGCGCGCCGCCGCAGCTTGAACCCGCTCCCGCGGTACATCCAAAGCAATGCTTTGCCGTTCGTATACTCCGACCAACGACATCCTCTAAGGAGTCGACCGACCAGAGCGAGAGAGGTTCTCCAGCCCCCTCTAATGGCATCTCCAACATCTGATTAAAATCACAATCGTATAAGTAGCCGTCCCACGAAACACTGATCAACGAACGGCACATTAAACCTGAGAGTGTGGCCGGGTTGAAATTATCCTTGAGCAGCGTCTCGTAAGTCATAAGCTCGCCGCGTTTCTCAAGGCTTTGCGCGAAACGATTCACCGGTAAGTTTGCCAAGGTCAGAAGCCGGCTAAAGACGATGTCAAAATCGTGCCCAAGTCGCTCTCGGTAATCCGCTTCGAGTGCCTCTTGGGCGGGAGGAAGAAACGCCCCGCCTGGATTGTACACCAAGTCGAGCTCTAATCCGGTGCCTGGCTGCCCGTAACCGAGCGCATTGAGGCGCCGTAACCCATCAATACTCGCCCCGAAAGTGCCCTTCCCGCGCTGCTTGTCGACATTATCAGACGTGTAGCATGGCAGACTCGCGACGACCCGGACGCCTTGAGCAGCTAAAAATTCGGCGAGGTCTTCCTGCCCATCTTCCATCAAGATTGTGAGATTACAGCGATCGATGACCTCTTTATTTAAGCGACGCGCAGTGCGAACCAGCTCCCGAAAGTGCGGGTTCATCTCGGGAGCACCACCCGTAATATCTACAGTTTCGATCGATGGACAGCCATCGAGCAGCTCGATCACTCGGACCATCGTATCGCTCGTCATAAGCTCGGTCCGCTTGGGCCCTGCATCGACATGGCAATGGAGACAAGCCTGATTGCAGAGCTTGCCCAGATTAATTTGCAAGGTCGTCAGGTTGTCACGCGTCAGGGCGTCGGTCTGTCCCGGCAGAAAGGATGAGAAAGAGAGATCAGGTAAGATTGGAAACTTCGTGCGCATCTAACTCCTTAACCGTACGCTAGCGCCAGCTCAAGTCTTCGGCGGCTCGGCCACCTACTCTTCGACGATCCCAGCGGTCGAGAAACCGGGGCTTCACCATCCCCGAGCACGAAAAGGCGTGGTATACCCCGCGTCCATGTGTGGATTTGTTGGAATCATTGGAAAAGAGCAGGTAGCCGCTGAGCTTCATCTCGCGCTACAGAGTATTCAACACCGAGGCCAAGACTCAGCTGGCATCGCAACGATGGACGCAGACGGCCGAGAGTTCCGCTTTGAGCGTGGATTGGGCTCTGTCGTATCGGCGCTACCCGCCGATGCACTGGCCCGACTCGACGGCCCCATCGGACTTGGACATGTCCGTTACCCCACCATCGGCCAAGGCAACCTTGAGGACACCCAGCCCTTTTTCTACCGGCAACCCGGCGTTCTGATGGCCCACAATGGCAATATCACCAACGTTCAGAACCTGGAGACCAGCCTCCTCTCTCGCTCCATTCACCTCATGAGTCACTGTGACGTTGAGCCCGTACTCTGTGAGTTTGCCGACGCGCTTATGGAGTGTCGACGACACGAGCACACCATAGACGACGCAATGACTGCACTCTCTGCTATCCAAGCTCGAGTCAAAGGTGGTTATTCCATCGTCGCCAGCATGCTCCTCGACGGCAAACCGACGCTCATTGTTTTCCGTGACCCGAATGGAATCCGTCCGTGCGTCATCGGAGAGCGCTCCGATGGTTCATATATCGCAGCCAGCGAGTCGGTTGCGCTCGACGTGCTTAACTTTGAGCGTAGCTTCGAGCCTCAGCCTGGTGAGGCGGTTTTCCTGCGCCAGGGCGAGGCGCCAATCCGTCGAAGCCTTGAGCGAAAAGGCAGCCATCCCTGCATCTTTGAGTTCATTTACTTCGCCCGCCCCGATTCTGTGATGCATGGAGAGTCCGTCTACGAGATGCGTCGTAACATGGGAACCTCATTGGCGGAGCGCCTCATTGAAAAGGGTGTCGACATAGACGTCGTCGTCCCAATTCCCGACACCTCTCGACCGGCTGCGGCGGCGTTGGCCGAGCGACTTGAGCTGCCACTTCGCGAGGGACTTATCAAAAATCGATACAGTGGCCGGACGTTTATTATGCCCGACCAAATCTCACGGGAAACGGCACTCAAGCTTAAGCTGAACCCACTTCCAAGCGAGCTTAAAGATAAACGCGTAGTACTTGTCGACGATAGTATCGTTCGGGGGACGACTCTCAAAAGGGTTGCCCAGATGGTTCGAAACGCCGGCGCTACCGAAGTCCACCTCGCAATTCATGCACCACCGGTTTCACATCCCTGCTTCTACGGGATCGATATGTCGACCAAAGAGGAGCTTTTCGCCGCACGCTTCGAAGGCGGCCTTGCCGAGCTCGAGCCCGAAGCATCTGAAGCCCTCGGAGCGGATAGTCTGACGTATCTAGAGGTCGACAAACTCAACGAAGTCTTCGGCGGTAAGTCTCGGTGTGGTGCGTGCTTTGATGGAAACTATCCTGAAGATGTGCCCGAGAGTGCACGCCAAGCCATCGTCGCTGATCGTTCAACCATTGAACGTGGCATTAATTAAACGGT
>JAYYQC010000286.1:0-17269 GCA_036128675.1 Myxococcota bacterium
AGGCGTGGCGATGAGCTCACTCATAAAGTTGATACTCGCCATGGCTGCTGCAGAGCGCACCAAGCCACCATGCTTGTCGAGGTTCCAGTCCGCGTTGCTTGTAGCGTTGGTGCCCTCACCGTGTAACCAAGTCCATTCGTAAGCCATGTCCCATTGGTCGTAGAGCCAGAGGTGGTACTGTGTTGCCATTGGCGCGAGCGTTCGCGCATAGACGTCGTAGTAGACTTCAAATGGGTCGACGTAACGTTGGTGCCGTTTAAACGAACGGAAGAGATAAGTTTCTCGGTAGTTACGTGCTGCGTAATGAACGATTTCATAGGGGTCGGCCCCCTCATCGAAGACATCGCAATCCCATTGTGCGCCTACATACTCATCCGAACAAAACTTATAGGGAACAAGGGTGTCAGTGAAATCTTCAGCGCCTGGTTCGAGTGTCATCCAAGCGATAACATCTGCCATCGGGACATCCCGTCGCACGCGGATATTCTCGAGCCCATCGTCAAATCCCTCGCTTGTGAAGAGTGCTGGGATGTCGCTGTAGTGGATCATCTTCTCGATTGCCACGTCGAGATTGTAGTAGTTGAGGATGTCGTGCTCGGTCCAATCCGGAGGGGTAACAAACGCTTCGACAAGCTGACCGTATCCAAACTTGATGGCCGCGATATCGTATTTCCCGAGACCCCGAATATCGCTGTTGAACCTGGACCCATAATCCATGATTGAGCTGTAAGCGTATTCGCGAAGGCCTTCTTCCATTTCGGAGGTAGAGGGTAAATCGAGTGCTTCTGCTCGAGGGTCTCGAATTTCCCAATACTCATCGTGGTAGTTCAACGCGTCGGTGGAACCCGCAAAGTTATGCCTCAGGCCAAGCGTATGACCAATTTCATGGGTTGCGACCGCTTTAAAGAGATACTTCCGAAGCGCAATGAGCATCTCTTCGCGGCCGAGACCTTCGAATTCCTTAATGAGATGGAGAACTGAGCTAGCCTCGAAGAAGTTCAAATCGAGACCTTGAGCGCCCAGATTACGTCGGTGGCGCTCAAATGCGCGTGCGAGCTTGCCTGCGCTGAACTCACTCGGTTTCAAGGCACGTCCGAAGCGTGACTCGAGGGCATTGGCCATTTCGTTGTTCCAGAGACCAGCTGCATTTGGGTGGTCATCAAGCATTGAGAGACGAGAAGAACGCCAGGCTTCGCTGGTTTGAAAACTACTTTGAGGGCGTGCTTGAACCTCGCCAAGACGGTCTAAGAGTCCGCCTTCCATCATCCGCTCGACCCCGGCCACAAGCGCTTCTTGGCTTGGTGTCTGTGGAGATCGCAACGCACTGATCGCCGCGCTCACGTTTTCGCCTTCGATGAATGCGTTGGGATGAAGTGTACCATTGGTGAGATCGATGACGTCGGCGGCATATGCGGCGTATGTATCGATCGCGGCCCCGTACACATAGGCATCTGCCGCGATGATTTCGCCGGTGAGCGGATCTGCGGCGCTTGGGCCGTAGCCGAGAAGGCTATCGAATTGTGGGTTGTCTACCCAGTAGAGATGGTTGTACCTGAGGTCACCGTTTCTTTGCCCATAGTCGACGACGCCATTCTCATCTGCTTCGAAGGTGTTGCGTACAACCGTGAAGACTGAATGGTCATCTTGGTCTTTTCGCAATGAACGAACGGTTTCTTGAAATGCTTCATTCCACCAGTCGGCGACAATTGCCGCGCTTTTAACCAGTTCAGGGGGAAAGTTCTCGGAGAGGTGATAGACGATAGGCTTGAGCTCTCTTTCGCTGTACGGAATCGCTGCGCCATCCGGTGTTTTACTTTGCTCCCATAAATTAAATCGGTCGACGTAGTAGAGTCTTCCTGATTCGGTCATGCCATAGTCGCGGTCATAGTCTTCACGTTCACGTCTGAAGTAGCCAAACCAATCGAACATAGGGATCCGGACCGCGGAACAGGTTGGGCCCTCATCAACTTGGCAGCGACGGTAACCGACGTCCGGGTCCCACATGGTGCGGATTGCGTGACCGTCCGCGTCTCGTGCGATGTAATTGTCGGGGTAGGCCAGCGGCTCATAATCAGACGGAGCTACACGAAGAAACGATGCTCTGACCTTAATGGTTTGGCTCGCGCAGTCCCATGGTCCGTACTCGTAAAACCAGCAGGCTGGCCATTCTTCATAGGTGTCGTCATCAAAATAGATGGGGAATGTTTCCGGGGTCAGCTGCAGTTTTGTTGTAATGTCGAAGTAGTCAACCGCTTCAAGTTCTCCCCAGCGCATTGGATCTCGATAATCTTTCCAGGCACCATCGCTTTGCCTAACGCCGAAGACGGGCGCATCGGGGCTCTTGGGATCGGTGACCGCGTAGCTCGCTGATTGAGCGGTAATGCCGAGGCCGCTTTCGCCGCCGGCCATGAAATCGAAATTGGCAAGCAGATTTCTCGACCAATCGACGCGAATGTACTCTCGGTCATACCAGGGGCGGTCGGTGGTGTTTTCGACGATGACATTGGACTGTTCACCTGTCGCTTCGTTGTAAACCCGCTGGACATCGAAGTGGGCGATGATCGGGAACGCCGCAATTGGGGCACCCTGATAGGCCGTCCCCGGGAGGTTACTTGGCGCCTCAGAGTCTTGAACCCGTTCGTAAGAGCGGTAAGCGGTGAGACGGTCCTCGCTGATCTCCCAACGCATGCGCTCGAGGATCGACTGCTCCCCGATAAAGGTCATGCCCGCGGTGAAGGGGACATCGACGACGGTCTGCCGGTAGTACCACTCGCCCTCGATTGCCCTTTTCTTGAGCTTGCCTGGTTGGGTTCGGTCGACGTCATCGATCCCTGCGCAGCTGACGAGCGAGATGAGCGACAGGACCATTATTACGAAGCTTTTCACGGATAAATGCCCCCTTTTGAGGCCGCCTAAAATTCGGCGGGCCGGCGCATTTAGCAAAGTGACAACCGTGTGTCACGCGAAAACTTCACCTCTCGAGTAGATTATTAGGACATGGCTGAATGAGATAGATAGTGAGGCGTTTCAAGTTCAGCAGTGGACAAACGCGAGAGTGTCCCCACATTATTGCAGGAGCGCCCGGAACGGACTAAAACCTGGGCCCAGTTTGCTAAAGTCACACTTCTTTTGGAGGAGTAAAAACGAGATGTTGAGGATTATTCTCTTCTTAGCGACAAACTTCGCGGTCATTCTTTTGGTGCACATTATCATGAGCCTACTCGGGCTCGACCCAAGCGGTGCCGCCGGTATGAACTATGGATCGCTCCTGGTCTTCGCGAGTCTATTCGGTTTTATCGGCTCATTCGTCTCTTTGGCGATGTCGAAGTGGATCGCAAAGCGTTCAGTGGGCGCACAGGTGTTGGATGGCACCGAGGGCACCCAGGCCCAGTGGCTGGTACAGACGACCCACGCACTTGCGGACCGGGCGGGCATCGGACGACCTGAGGTCGCTATCTTTCGTGGTGAGCCAAACGCTTTCGCAACCGGTGCCAATCGAAACAATGCGTTGGTCGCGGTCTCCGACGGCCTTATGCACTCGATGTCAAAGGATGAGGTCGAAGCCGTCTTGGCTCACGAGGTCGGACATATTGCCAACGGTGACATGATTACGATGAGCCTGCTTCAAGGCGTTCTGAACACATTTGTTATCTTTCTCTCTCGAGTAGTGGCTCAGATTATCGGTAATTTCCTCCGCAGCGATGATGAAGAAAGCAGCTCAATGAGCGGTATGGCTTATTTTGCGACCGTATTCGCTCTGGAGATTGTCTTTGGGCTCTTGGCCTCCATTATCGCGATGTGGTTTTCCCGATTACGGGAATACCGTGCGGATGCCTCAGCCGCCGAGCTTCTCGGTACACCCGAGCCCATGGTGCGAGCGCTTCAGGCGCTTGAGAGAGGGCGTCCGAGCGAAGGGCTGCCATCTGCCGTGTCTGCATTTGGTATCCGAAACAAGCCTGCCTTTGCGGCGCTCTTCGCCAGCCATCCTTCGATTTCATCGCGCATCGAGCGCCTCAAGCAGGCTTAATCACTCGGCCGCCAACTGAAAGCGTAGCTCGACCGGGTAGTGATCGGAGACCTGCTTAGCCGTCGGTTGATCCAGGCTGTACGCTTGGTCAAAGTAAAACACTTGCGTTGCTTCAGAATCGACGCGACCCGTGACCGTTCCGCTGGTGATGAAGCGGTCGTACGCACACTTCGTGTTGCTCGTCGTGGTGTCAGCGTAATCGTCGATGTGCCAGGTGAAGCGCTGGTCTTGACGTAGAATGAGATTATCGATGCGCGACTGCCTTACGTAATTACAGCTCGCATTCAGGTCCCCAAGTAAAATGATATCCTCGTCGCCAAGCTTTGCGACTGCATCCTGGTAGACCGGGAAGAGGGCGTCGATTTCATCAAAAGCATGCTTTGGCGAGGTGTGAATGCCGACCAGCGTAAAGTCGTAGTCGTGCTGGGTTGCGCTGAAGTGAACGACGTAGGGCTCTCGCTCGAACGCGTCATTATCTGGCTCAGCACCATCATCGAACACGTAACTTGTAGTGACCTCTACCTTCGACGGCTTGTAAATATACGCGTATTGCTCCTTGCTGGATGTACGTCCGAGGCGCTCTGAAAGCTCAATTGCGTACTGATTGCCGGTGGCTGCGTTCAAAGCATCCATGAGGCCCGCAATAGCCGTACCGCTGCTGTCGCGGATCTCTTGGAAGAGTACGACATCATAGCGACTTAGAATGGCAACTAGATTCTCAAGGACCCCGTCCTTACGCATCTTGCTCTTGCCAAAGACCTGGACGTTGAAGGCACCCAGGCTTAAAACATCCGGATTTGAGTCGGCCGAGAAATCACGCTCCGGAAATGCAATGCCGGCTCGATAGATATAAACGCCGGGTCCACTGACAATGACGTTTTTGGGTTTCTTGAGAACCATCCGAATAGTGACCTTTTCACCCTCGTATTCGCTCAGGTCGATGGTATCCTCTGTGATGCCCACCGGGAAATCGGTGAGATAAAGGGTTGTGAAATCGGAGTTTCTCCGGGCGTTTTCATCACCAATCTGGATTTCGAACGTGCTATAATCACCCGCTTGGAATTCCATTTTGAAATCAAAGACTGGAGCATCGGTGTTTCCAAGGTCATATTTGCGCGTGAGCTTCCATGAATAGGAATAGATGGTCGGTGAGATGCTGTTGGTAATTGCGACCTCGCCATCTCGCTCGACTGTGACCCAACCAGGTGTAGACGTTCGGCTGATCTTACGTGGAGAGATATCCCAGCCACCGGAACCGTTATCGAACTCTTCGATACCTAGGCCGTAAGCAGTCGATGCGGTAAAGGAGGCGGCGATAAATACAACCATCGCTCTGAATGCATTTTTCATTTGAGTTACTCCTTAATCTGCGAGTTGGCCGACGACATTACCGGTGAAGACACCAAGACGGTACATGCCGAAGACTTCTTTTGTTTCGTGGTCGATATTGCCCTCTGCGATGAGCTCGTTAGTCTCTGCATCACCGGCCAATTGGCTAATCACGATGGTTCCGTCGCTGGTGACAAAACCCTGCAGCTCAAATGCGGCATCCTCCGTCGTTACAACCACGGCATCGAATTTACCCTCATCTACAGTGAAGACGGTGTGACTGATTTCTTCGCCTTGAAAAACCAAAGCTGCTTCATAGGTGCCATCAAACTCGGTAACTGGATAAAGTTCAAAGGGTGAGTCTCCTAAGGAGCCGGTGAAGAATCCCGGACGGTCGCCGATCGTGTAGGTTCCGCTGATGAGTCCATCTTCAATCCGGCCCTCGGCGATGACTTCTGAACCGAAATTACCGATGATGGGCTCGAAGACGAATGCGCCATACTCATCTATATAACCGGTGACCGTGAAGACCTCGTTAAAGATATTGGCGAGGTCGCCATCGAATTGACTGTTCTCAATATGCAGCACGCCAAGAGCGCCCTGGATACCATTGGAGATAAAAGAAACGGTGTAAACACCATCGTAAGGCCCGACGAGCTCAGCGCCGCCTTCAACGGTGTCTGTGGTTCCTGGGGTCGGCTCCGGATTGGAGGAGGTCGCACCGTTATCATCGGTGCAGCCAACGATTGAAAGTGAGGCGGTGAGGAAGAGCGTAGCGAAAAGACGACGGTCGCCACGGGATAGCGGGTTGAGCATGCTTGCTCCTTTGTTTCATTGCTAGAATTACAAAACTGTAACAATGAACTCAGGCGCGCCGCAAATTCTCAATTTGGGTAGTGAAGTGTAGTGGGATGTGCTTTACTGTGGCCCAGCAAGCATTTGGTCGATGTAACCAAGGAACGTAGTGCCATCCCAGCTGCTTGGGCTTTGGGTTGACATATAATTGCCGAAGCCTAGGCGATAGCTGTCTCCACCCACATGCTCATAGATACCGAACCGAAGGACTGTGAGGTCAGCTTCGGGCATCACATAGATGAGCTGATCATTGTAACCAAGAGCGCTTATGACCCGGCTCGATGCCTGACCTAACGTCCACCAGTGGAGGCCATACCAGCTCGCATTATCTTGAGGGGTGTACGCTTCGTCGAGAAACTCGTTGCTTACAATTCGTTGGTCGCGCCAGAGGCCCATGCGCGCAGCCATGATGCCAAAGCGGGCAAAGTCACGGGGGGTTGCGTCGAGGCAGCACCATGCCATCGCTTGCCCCACAGGGTCTGTCCACCAGCGTGCACTCGTCATGCCCAGTGGTTGAAGGAGATTCTCCTGAGCGTAGGTCTCAAAGTCGGTTCCGGTGATTACTTCCAAGAGATATCCCAAAATCATGGAATCCCCGTTGGCATATTCCCAGGTCGGAAATGTATCGAGTTGTCGGTCGAGCGAATAAGCGAGCTGATCCGCGGCTGAAAACATATCTTCGGTGGAAGAGTCGAGCCCAGACTGCATTTGAAGTAGCTGCCGGAGAGTGATCGCGCCTCTCGCATCGTCGGCCCACTCTGGTATCCATTGACCGACGGGCTCATCGAGCGTCGCCAAATCACCCTGGTCCATTGCGATACCATAAAGAACGCTAAGGAAGCTCTTCGCTACTGACCAGCTGGTCGCCATGGAGTCTTTGCTGAACCCTTGCGCATACCATTCGCCAACCAGCTGACCTTGGTACACAACGAGAAGGGCTTGGGTGTTGCGGCCCGGTGAGAATGCATAATCACGCGCTCGGTCGAGCCCGGTCTGGTCGAGGCCCAAGCTTTCGGCACTGCTTGATTTCCAGCCGGTGCCTGGCCAGAAGCGTCCATCAATCAGATTAGGGTCGGTGTCCGCTGCTGCATCGGTGTTAGGGGATGTGCTGGGTTGACTGGTTTCGCCTTCGTCGGCAGTACCGCAGGCCAGCAGAAAGGCTGCACAAAACGAAAGTGCAACATAAAGGCGGTGTGGTGTTGTGTAGACGCTCATCATACGACGCAGTGTAGCGATCGCCTCGGCCTTGTACCACCCGTGCACGCGCCAAAGTGAACCCCACGGTTTCATCGACCTATAAATTGTGATGTCATCAACAGGATCGCAATAAACGTGGGGGTTTAGAGTGAAACTTGTCTTTCCAGAGCACGCATTTGAAGTTGGAGAAAAAAAGCTCGGTGGGAAATCGATGGGCTTGGCGAAGCTCAATCGCGCCGGAGCGCCGGTCCCTGAGTGGTTCGGAGTGCCAACCGAGTTCTTTAACGCGCATGTGGCCAAGGCGTCGATCGCTGAGACATTGAGCACGACCTTGGCCGAGCTCTCGAAGCTTGACCTGAACGAGCCCGCTTCGCTGAAGGTTGTGCAGGCGGGGGCCGAAAAAATTAAGGGTGTGATCATTGCGGAGGAGCCACCCCCAGAGCTTCGCGCAGCGATTGAGGCAGATCTCAGTAAGCTTGGTGCTGGCCCATTTGCGGTTCGCAGCTCAATGGTCGGTGAAGATAGCAAGGAGCACTCGTTTGCAGGACAGCTCGATTCGTTTCTCTTTCAAACGGGCGTAGATGAGGTTGTCGATTCCATTAAGCGCTGCTGGGCAAGTGCGTTCGGTGACCGTTCCATCGCGTATCATTTACGTGCAAATCTTCCGCTTGATGCCATTCGCGTTGGCGTTGTTACCCAACGCATGATCGACGGAGAAGTTTCCGGCGTCATGTTTACCGCGAACCCGACCAACGGTCACCGTGAACAAACTTTGCTCACCGCGGCTTGGGGGCAAGGGGAAGGAATCGTCTCTGGTATCTGCAACACTGATGAAATCGTATGGAGTCATAAGGGAGAAGAGGTTTCTTATCGAATAGTAGATAAAGATCTTAAGTTGATACGCGACCCTGAATCGGGCCGCGGAACCATCGAGGTTGATGTTGAAAAGGAAGAGCGCAAGGTTCGCTGTTTAGACGACGCCACCGTCGACCTGATCTGTGCGAAAGGCCTGGAGGTCGCCAATAATTTCGGTTCATTTCAAGACATCGAATGGACCGTTGAAAAGGGGAAACTCTACTTTGTGCAGGCCCGGCCCATTACCTCGTTGCCGCCGCCACCGAATACGGACGGGCCGGTCGTTGTGTGGGACAACAGCAATATCCAAGAGAGCTTCAACGGGGTGACGACGCCGCTGACCTTTAGCTACGCCCAGCGTTGTTATGAATACGCCTACCTCCAGACTATGGAAGCCATGTCTATTTCGGAGGATAAGATCGATGCCTTTCGCCCAGCGATGCGCAATCTTCTGGGGCTCATTCGTGGTCGGGTCTTCTACAATATCAACAACTGGTACAAAGGGCTTACGCTCTTACCGGGGTTTGGCCGCAATAAATCCGATATGGAAAAGATGATGGGGCTCGAGGACCCCGTTGACTTTGTCGAAGACGAGGTGTTGACCACCGGTGAAAAGCTCGCGCGCCTTCCCGAAGTGCTCAAGACGATGTGGACCATGATGAGGGCTTTTCGCGACCTCAAAAACATGGTGCCGGCATTTCTTAATAACTTTATGTCGGTCTATCGAACCATTGACCGGTCTAAGCTGCCCTCAATGAGCTTCTCTCAGCTGATGGCGTTAAATGAACGCATTGAACGGGATGTACTCAAGAAGTGGTACACGCCGATTGTAAATGATTTCTACGTGATGATGACCAATGGTGCGCTTCGGCGCGTGATTGAGAAGACCGGGGTCGAGAATGCCGTCGGAATTCAAAATAATGTCATGGCTGGAGAGGAGGGCATTGAATCAACGGAGCCCACCAAGTTCTTGATGCGCCTGGCAAAAGAGATCAATCAAAAGCACCCAGAGCTCGCGACGCATATCCAAGAGAACGACGCGATGACGTCTTATTCCGAGATTGGTGAAAAGTATCCGGGTATCATGGCGAAGATTGAGGACTATATCGAACGCTACGGCGATCGAGTCATGGGCGAGCTCAAGCTTGAGACGGTTACACTTCGAACCAATCCTGCGTTCGTACTCGATATTCTACGTAATTACATCGCACGTCCGGATCTCGACCCGGATAAGCTGGCTGAGAAGGAGAAGAAGCTGCGTGCCGAAGCGGAAGCGCTCTTACTCGGTAAACTCGGTCCGATTGGTAAGTGGCGGTTCCGTCGTGCCGCAAATCGCGCACGAGAAGCTGTAAAGAATCGTGAGAATATGCGGTTAACCAGAACGCGGTACTTCGGATTGTCTCGGGATGTATACGTTCAGATGGGTGAGCGGCTTCATGAAGCGGGTAAGCTCGATGAGCCTCGAGATATCTTCTATCTCGATATCAGCGAACTGGAGGCTTACCACGAGGGACGCTCAGTAGGAGCCGACCTGGGCGGATTAGCCCGAGTCCGTAAGGCAGAGTTCGCCGAATACGAAAAGCAGGATGTTCCTCATCACTTTGAGACTGTGGGTGCCGTGTACCACGGAAACCAATACAAGTATGAGGGTGAGGTCGAGGTTGACCTTAATGCATCTACCTTGATGGGCGTTGGCTGCTACCCAGGTGTGGTTGAGTCACCGATCCGACTCATCTTCTCGCCCGATGACGAACTTTCGCTGAATGGAAAGATTCTCTGCACTGTCCGGACTGACCCAGGTTGGGCGCCACTTTTTCCAACCGCGAGTGGCATCCTTGTCGAGCGGGGCAGCACGTTATCTCACTCGGCCGTGGTTGCGCGGGAGCTCGGTATTCCGGCTGTGGTTGGTGTACCAGGACTCACGGAAATCGTTAGTGATGCTGAAAATGTCCGAATGGATGGTGAGAGCGGCAAGATTGAGCGCCTCGACCATGACCCTGAGGCCGAGGGGTGATGGCGTCCAGCGTGTCGTGATCGTCTCAAGGCCTTGGTTTCCAGTACAAGGACTTGGAATGACCCTCTTGCGTACCTAGCTTCCTAATGCCGCGCTGGGGCGTGGTGAATAGGAGTATCGTATGCTGTATTCGCTGGGTCTTGTTGCATCGGGTTTTATCGGTACCGAGCTGTTTTCTATCTTTCTCCATCGCTACATTTTTCACGGCCTTCTCTGGGGAATCCATAAATCACACCACGAGCCACGGCAGGGCACGTTCGAGGAGAACGACCTCTTCAGCTTATTCTTTGCGTCCATTTCGATTGCGCTCATAGCCCTCGGGTTTTTCGAACCGGCCTATAGAGCCGCGCTTTTTGTGGGTTTGGGTATCTCGGTCTACGGTGCCATCTATTTTGTTGTTCATGATTTGATGGCCCATAAACGCTACTTCCCCCTTAAGGCTTCGAACCCAATTCTCGCAGGCCTTGTGAAGGCCCATCGACGGCATCATCAACGCATTGACCAGGAAGGTCAGGGGCCCTGGGGCCTATTTTTGTACCGCTATGACCTTCATCATGGTCGAGCAATGCATCGGGCTTCCCACGAAAGACGCTAGAAATAAATCTTCCCTAAGGTAGGTGAATGTAGGTTGAATTGAGTAAATCTCCCTTAATCCCAGGGTCTTGTAATCGGAGGCCGGGCAAAGATTTAAATTTCGTCGTGTCTGATCGTGATTTTTTCATTCTGACCCTTGAAAACGCGTACTGGATTTTTACCTTCCTTAAGTCCGTATAGCGCGGATACACGGGTCAGCCAGGGGTCACGCCCAAGAGTCCTCCCAGGCCGGCCAGGAGCCATATCGATGAACGCTTTAGATATTTCGGGCCGACGCCTAGGTGCGTCAGTTCGTCCGCAACCCGTGAAGTCCTCTCTGCCACGGGCAGACCTCCCACAAACATTCGAAGGGCGAGTCATGCACAGCTGGGCCGTCGCGGGTCATTGGCTTGGAGTGCTCGATCGAGCCCTCCTCGAAGCCGTGGAAGCACCTGGCGCACTCGGCGAGGCCGCCCGCTGGCAGGTTCAGGGAGACGCGAAACGTATCCGGGCCCGATTGGCCTTAGCCGCTGGCCACGCGATGGGAGCTGATATGTTGGCCGTCGTACGCGTTGCTGCGGCCGTCGAGCTACTCCACGAAGCATCTCTGGTTCACGATGACCTACAGGACCGCGATACGCTCCGACGGGGCAAGAATACGGTCTGGGTCGAGTATGGTGAGGCCTTAGCGATAACGCTGGGTGATTGGATGATCAACCAGGCCTACGACGTCTTGTTGCAGATTGAAACCGACCCACCAAAACTACGCCAAATCGCACGCGCGATGTCTAAGGCAGTTGCCGCCACGGTCTGTGGTCAGGCGCGGGAAAACGTTGCCAAATCCAGCCTTACAACATCACCCTCCGATTACATCGAGATGGCAACTGGGAAGACTGCGCCATTGCTTTCTTTTCCCCTTGAGTCAGCTGCTCTGCTTGCGGGACGCACCGAGCAGGAGCTCGAAGCGATCCGTTCCGGTTTGGAATGCCTTGGTGGAGCCTATCAGCTTCGGGACGACCTCATCGACTTGCTCGGTGAGAAGGGCCGGGGAGAAGCCGGTGCTGACCTGGTTGAAGGCAAAGCTACCTTGCCGGTCTTGCTTTACTATGCGCAGGCGGACCATGCATCGCGGGTCGAAATGAATGCATATATTCAGAGCGACCGCGACAACCGGGCGGCCTTCGCCGCTGAGTTTGCCGATAGGTTGGTTCATCACCAGGTCTTTGACGAGGTCTGCGAGATGGTGGAAGGACTTGTCCAGATGGGCCATCAGACGCTTCAGGGGGCTCCACCATCGGTATGCTTTCTCGTGCGAATGGTGTTCTCGCAGCTGCTGACACCCATTCAGCGTCAGACCGAAGATAAGCGTGTGGCTGTGGGTTAACCGATGAGCAAGCTTCCATCGAAGACCGACTTCGCGATCCTGGGCGGAGGCATGGCTGGGCTCCAAGTCGCAGTCTCACTGTCTCGCAGCCTCAAGGGGAGTGGGCGAAGAGCGACAGTCGTGGAGCCTCGAACTGAGTACACCGATGACCGTACATTCTGCTTTTGGGATGTTGCTGAAACCTCAAGTAGCAACGCTGTCGCCCATCGTTGGTCCAAGTGGCGTGTACAAGCCAATGGCCGCTCTCACACCGCTGCGTCCGACCGCTACCAGTATGTGTGTATCCCGGGTGAAGCGTTCTATCGCCAAGCGCTGGAAGAGCTAGAGGCATCGGATGAGATTACGCTGGTAAAAGGGACCTCGGCGCAGCGAGTTGAGGCGGGAAATGAACAAGAGGGTCTCGCCGTCAAAACCACGAACGGCGTACTCGGTGCCAAGGTGGTTTATGATACACGGCCATCGGGACTCCTGATCGACCGTTCAGAGATCCTACAGCACTTTCGAGGCTGGCATATCAAAAGCGAGACGCCGGTGTTTGATCCCGAGACGGTCACACTGATGGATTTCGATGTCTCCCAGGAACAGGGCCTTCACTTCATGTACGTGCTGCCTTTCTCAGAGTACGAAGCATTGGTTGAATCGACCTATTTCTCACCGGTTGTCCACGATACGACTCTCTATGAATCGCATATCAAGACCTACCTAAAAGACCGCTTCGGTCTTGACGGCCATTACAGCATCCTCCGCAAGGAGGGCGGTGTCGTTCCAATGACAACCAAGACGCTCCCGAACCCCGAGTGTACCTCTTGGTATCGACTTGGGACACCCGGCGGCCATGTTCGACCTGCGACTGGCTACTCTTTTCTTCAAGTCGCTCAATGGGTCCGAGAACACGGAGCCTGGCTATCAAAGCCTACGGATACGATGCCGCGGCCTCGTTCATCGGTTCTCAACTGGCTCGACTCAGTATTACTTAGCTTTTTATTAAACCGGCCCAAGGATGCCCCCGAGGTGTTTACTGGCCTATTTCGGCGCGTTTCCCCCGACGCGCTTGTTCGATTTTTGAGTGGCACCGGCAGCCTCAGTGACACAGTGTCAGTGATGTGGGCCATGCCAATCTATCCTTTCGTAAAAGAAGCAATGCGCTTAGGTCGTGTTGCACCCCTACAGATTCGAGAGTCCGCTTCGGGCTCAACATGAGGAGACGGTCATGAGTACAGAACATGCAGTAGTAGTTGGCGCAGGTATGGGCGGGATGGCAGCCGCCATCCGTTTACGTGCGCGTGGATACCGAGTCACACTGCTGGAAGCGAACGAGCAGTTAGGAGGTCGTGCGGCGACTTTTCATAGCGAGGGTTTCCGCTTCGACGGCGGCCCGACTGTTGTCACTGCACCTTACCTATTTGATGAACTCTTTCAGCTAGTCGGCCGTGACCCGAAGGACTACTACGAGATGCAACCGGTTGATCCGTTTTATCGCGTGAAGTTCGATGACGGCGAAATGTTTGATTATGTAGGCGATGAAGAGCGCATCTTGTCTCAAATTGAGCAACTTAGCCCCGGCGATGTCGATGGTTATCGCAAGCTGGCGGCCCACTCACAGGAAATCTTCGATATCGGATATACCCAGCTCGCGGACGTCCCATTCGATACGATTGGTGAGATGATGCGTGCAGCGCCTCATATGATTCGCCTACGTAACTATCGCAGTGTTTACGGTGCCGTGGCTTCATACATCAAAGACCCGCGTCTTCGTCAGGTCTTCACTTTCCAACCCTTATTAATCGGCGGTAATCCGTTCCACTGTCCATCGATCTTCCTCCTGATCCATTGGTTGGAGCGTAAATGGGGCGTCTGGTTTCCAAAGGGTGGCATGGGCGCACTGGTTCAAGCAATCGGCCGACTCATGGAAGAGATTGGTGTCGATATTCGATTGAATAGTCCAATCGAACATATTGACGTCGTTGACGGCAAAGCGAAGTCGGTACGTCTTGTTGGTGGGCAGACGATTAAAGCAGACCTCGTTGTCAGTAATGCTGACCCATCTACAGTCTACACTAAGTTTATCGATCCGAAGCACCGCCGAAAGCATACCGACCGCAATGTGAAGCGTAAAAAGCAGTCGATGAGTCTTTTCGTGGCTTATTTTGGTGCGGAGGGTAACTGGAAAGACACGGCGCACCATACCATTCTTTTGGGACCTCGCTACAAAGAGCTGCTTCACGATATTTTCCGTAAGAAAGTCCTCGCCGATGACTTCTCACTCTACCTGCACCGTCCGGCATGGACCGACACAAGCCTCGATCCTCAAGGTGGAGAAGGCTTCTACGTCCTCTCGCCGGTGCCAAATCAGAAGAGTGGTATCGATTGGAGCGAAATGGGTCCAGCCTACATGGACAAGATTATGACCTATCTCGATGAAGGTGAGCTCCCTGGTATCAAAGCGAATCTTAAGACGAGCTTCTACATCGACCCTCGTCACTTTGAGAATAAGCTTCAGTCCATGGACGGCGCAGCATTCGGTGTTGAGCCAGTTCTGCAACAGTCGGCTTACTTCCGTTATCATAACCGTTCTCCCGACGTCGAAGGGCTCTTCTTTTGCGGGGCCAATACGCATCCAGGAGCGGGGCTTCCAGGTGTTCTTTGCTCGGCGAAGGTGCTTGAACGCGTTCTTCCAACCCCAGCTCAAAAGGAGCCGATTCCTGAGGCACGACCTCAGATCCGGATCTCTGCATGAGCGATGGGGCTCTAGTTAGTCAGAGTCGGGATGTCCTATCACATCACGCTCGGTCATTTCGTTGGGGTGCTTTCTTTTTACCAGAGGGTGCCCACGACGATGCTGCGGTCACGTACGCTTTTTGTCGCTTGGTGGACGATGTCGTGGATGAAGCACCAAGTGAGCAAGCTGCTAGTGAGGGGGTTGAAGCCCTTGAAGCCGAGCTCAGGGGCGATGCGCTTCCCAGTGCACTGGTACGTGGTTTTAGTCAGGTCATGCTAAGAGACGGTGGGTCACTCGAGGCTGCGTTCGAGCTGATTAAAGGGGTCCGGTCCGATCTCGATGAGCAGATCCTTCAGGATGAAGCCGAGCTACTTACGTACGCCTACCGAGTCGCTGGAACAGTCGGACTTATGATGTGTCAGGTACTTCGTGTTGAAGACGCGAGGGCGATACCACACGCGATTGACCTCGGCATTGGAATGCAGCTGACCAACATAGCACGTGATGTGAAAGAAGACGCAGAGCGCGGTCGAGTGTACATACCCGCGACCGTACTGGCACGGGTTGGTCTTTCATCCAGCGACATTCTCGATGGCACTGCGGACCCTAGAAAACTCGCTCAAGCCGTTCAATGGCTCTACGAGACGGGTGAGGCCTATTACCAAAGTGCGGAGCAGGGGATGCGGTTTATCCCGTGGCGCTCTAGGTTAGCGATCTATGTTGCAAGTCGAACCTACCGAGGAATCGGTGTAAAGCTTGCGCGTAACGGCTTCAATGCAATGGCCGGTCGAACGATTGTTCCATGGTTTGAGAAAATGTTCTGGGTCGGGCATGGCTTGACCAGCGCGATTCGGTCGCTCTTCGCGAGTCGCTATTTGGAGCACCGACCAACGCTACACGAAGCCTTGAGGGAGCTCCCGGGGGCCAATAAGGGATGAGCTTAAAGCCAGGTGAAATCGAGATTGGTACTCGAGGTCTTTTTATTGCCGGTGCCGTATTTTCTGCATGGGTTGCGTCGCTTCTCGCGTTGCTGCAGGTGGACCTGAGCTGGGGTGCCCTCTTATGGGTGCCCTTGGCCGTGGCCCTACGCTCATTTTTGAATGTTGGCCTCTTCATTACAGCCCACGATGCCATGCACGGGACGCTTTACCCTAAGTCGAGCTTCCTTAACCACGCAGTCGGCCGACTCTCGGTTTTCTTATACGCTGGATTCTCTTACGATATGCTTTGGGCTGCCCATATCCGTCATCATGACGCCCCGGGTACCGCGGACGATCCGGACTTCGCCGACACTCCTGGCGACGGACTTTGGAAATGGTTTAGCGCCTTTATGATCCGTTATACGACCGTAAAACAAACGGTCGTGATGACGGGATACATGTGGGTCGTGTCATTGGTCAGCGTCTCATTTTGGAATACGCTGGTCTTTTGGGCTTTACCTGCATTGCTTAGTGCTCTCCAGCTTTTCTATTTCGGCACATATCAGCCGCATCGCTCAGACGCGGCACCGTTTGAAGATAAACATCGCGCGAGAACCGTCGAACGACCGGTCTGGCTCTCGTTTTTGACGTGCTATCACTTCGGTTACCATCTGGAGCACCATCGCTACCCCTGGGTGCCGTGGTGGGCGCTACCAAAGTTAAGGCGTGTGCTCCGAACGCCTTCATAATGTTGGTGTTGAGCGGGAGCTGGCCGACACCTTAGACCATTGGTCTTGCGTAAGTGCCTGAAAAGGCGAAGGTTATACGGGCTAAAATTGTTTGAGGTGCTTTCGAATCTTAAGGTACTATGGGCAAGCGTTGTTGGTTGTATCGAGAGCAGCGCGTGCAAACCCTACGACGCGGAATCTCGATGGAAGAACTCAATATACTGATTGCGACCTGCAGCCGGGCCAAGCATAAAATCTTATGCGGGCAGCTAAAGCATCTACCGCATCGAGAAGTTCATGTTCGCCGAGGTGATGAGGCTTTAAAAATAGCTCAGGTTGAGCGGTTTCATGTTGCGCTGATTCAAGCACAGCTGCCTGGTATCTCCGGTATCGAAGTGTGCAAGCGTCTAGCCGATTTTCATGGCACGCGAGACTTGCCTATCATCGTCTTCTCGACCGATGATTCCCTTCAGACTGAAGCACGGAACGCTGGGGCTCGCGCTTTTATAAAAGTCCCATTTTCGAACATTCAACTCATCACACTTATCCGCAAATTACTAACCAAGGTAAAGACGGTACTCCTGGTCGATGATGATTCGTTGATTCACCACTACGTGAAGAGGCTTCTCGCGAACCAACCTTATGAATTGGTATCTACGACCAATCCA